>JBJKPL010000316.1:0-16934 GCA_046706345.1 Candidatus Sulfidibacterium sp. | reverse complement strand
AATATATATTCAAAGGCCGCTCCGAAATTCGGAGTGGCCTTTTTTTTGGTGTATGGGGGGTCATGTATAATATTGTCCCATCGTCCCCAGGTCAGGTTGTCCCTTTCCTGGGCGGCTTTTCCGGCTGTCCGCTTTAGTCCCGGCGCCGGAAGCCGTGTTTCGTGACAGGCCTCAAGGGGCTTCCGCGGGTCGCCCTTGCTGCCTTACTTCACACCGGCTCCTGCCGCCGGGGGCTGCCGCTTCCATCCGGGCCGCAGGGGATTTGGGATGTGGCATGTGAACCAATGCATCCCGAGGGCCTGACCTTCTCGTTGGGCTAAACAAAACCCGGAATTCAGTCCAAATCCAGGGGTACGGTTTCCATGAAAGCCGGAATTTTGCAATTCCAGCCGAATTCATGCTGGATCTTTACCCGCAGTGCGTCGGCGGCATGCGGTTCGCCGTGGACGATAAAGACCTGTTCGGGTTTGTTACTGATCTGTGACATCCACGAAAGGAGTTCTTTCTGATCGGCATGCGACGACATGGTATGGATGTGTTCGATGGTGGCCCTGACCAGGAAAAATTTACCGTGCAGCTTGATCTCCGCACTGCCGTTACTCAGCTGGCGTCCCCGGGTCCCTTCGGCCTGATAACCGGGTAAAATGAAGGTCGCTTTTGAATTGCCCAATTGCTTTTCAAGATAATGCAGGATCCTTCCGCCGTTCATCATGCCGCTGCCGGCGATCACGATCTTTGGACTCCGGTCGCCGGCCAGTTTCAGCGTTTCTTTGATGGACCTGACAACATGGACATTGTCGAACACGCGTTCAAAAAGCCGGGGATCCAGCGTAAGCCATTCAGGATATTTCAGAAAAATTTTGCTCACGTCCAGTCCCATGGGGCTGTCAAGATACACCGGCAGATCGGGGATCCTGCCTTCTTTTTTCAGCTTCCAGATGAAGTACATGAAATCCTGGGCCCGGTCTACGGCAAAGCTCGAGACAAAAAGCGGTCCGTTTTTGGAGATGGCATTCTGGATGATGCGGACCAGGACCGTTTCGGTGTCCTCCGAAGGATGCAACCGGTCGCCGTAAGTGGATTCCGTGAACAGGATGTCGGCTTTCTCGGGCCTTTCGCGGTGTACCAGCATCGGGTCCTCCGGCCGCCCGATGTCGCCGGAAAACACAAGCCGTTTTCCCTTGATGTCCATTTCAATAAATGCCGCGCCGGGGATGTGGGCATTTTTGCGATAACGAAAGCGGATGTGTTCGTTCAACGTAATAAATTCCTCTGCCGGTTGCGGTTTCAGAAACGGCAGCGTCTGCTCCACATCTTTCAGATCATAAAGCGGCACGGCGGGTTTGTGCTTCGAATACCCTTCCTGGTTGGCGTGTTCGGCATCTTCTTCCTGCAGTTTGGCGCTGTCTTTTAAAATGATCTCCGCCAGGTCAGCCGTCGGCTTCGTGCAGTAGATTGGTCCGTGAAACCCTTGTTTGACCAACCGGGGCAGATATCCGGTATGATCCAGATGCCCGTGGGTGAGGATGACGGCGTCGATGTCCGCCGGCGGGAACGGGAAGTCCATCCAGTTTTGCCGGCGCAGGTCCCGGAGTCCCTGAAAAAGGCCGCAATCCACCATAAAATGATACCCTTCCACATGAAGGAGGTATTTTGATCCCGTCACGGTGCCGGAGGCGCCCAGAAACCGGATAAAGTCTCTGTTTTCTGTTTGTTCACTTTTCATGAGGTTCGTATTTTTTCAGCTGTGATAAAATTAAGAAACCACTTTCGCACGATGAAAAGGTTTGGACCGATCGAATAAATACCGGTAAGTGGTATGCGTCTTGTAGATCCGGCCGCCGATCTGTTCCACCATCTTCATCATGCTGGGATTAAAATCACCGATCCAGTTCATCTCCAGACTTTTGTACTGAAATCCCGGCTTGAAAACCTCTTCTTCCAATCGCATGACCAGTCCTGCTTCCACGCCTTTTCCCTGGTGTTCGGGGATCACGCCGAAAATCACACCGATCAGGCGGTCGGCCTGTTTCCGGATCTTCAGATCAAAGACCAGCCTGAGTTTGTTGAGGAGATTGAATTTGCCATGGAACTTCCGGATGATCTGAAAGAGATCGGGGATCATGACATAAAAACCCACCGGCTCGTCGTGGTAATAGCCAAAGATGATGGCCCGCGTGTCCAGCACGGGCTTGAGTTCTTTGATGATGTTCCGGGCCTGGGTCCTGGTCATTTTCGGAACCCCGGGGAATTTGTCCCAGCCCAGATTATGAATGGTCATGATGTCTTCGGCATACTGCTCCCTTTTCTTCCAGTCGAAAGTCTCGAAGCGGTAATTGCGGCGTTTCAGCAACCGCTGAGCCTTTTCGCGAACCACCTGCGATTTTACCCCTTCCTGCATGTTGACCTGGTAGGTGTATTGGTTGAAATAGTTTTGAAAACCGTAGGTCTCAAAAAGGTTGGAATAGTAAGGCGGGTTGTACGGCATGTTGTAGATCGGTTCATGAAAGCCGTCGGTGAGGCAGCCCCAGAAATAGTCGCGCATCCCGAAATTTACCGGACCGTCCATGGCGGCCATGCCTTTTTCCTGCAACCATTGCTTCCCCGTGTCGAACAGGAGTTTGGCAGCCTCCTTATCGTGGGTGCATTCAAAAAAGCCGACGCCTCCGGTAGGTTGTTCCTCGTTGCGGACATTATTCCTTTCGTAAAATGCCGCGATCCTTCCGATGGGCCGGTCCCGATCCTTGTGGAACAGGATCCAGCGCCGGGCTTCACCGATTTCAAAAAAACGGTTCTCTTTGGGGTTGAAGATCTTTTCAATATCCCGGTCCAGCGGCCTGATCCAATGCTTGTCTTTCTGATACAACACCTCGGGCATGTTTAAAAATGCCCGGATTTCTTTTTTTGAATTGACTTCTACCAGCCGATAAGAATCCACTCCCATGTTTTTGACAACGAATTTACGGTTTCTTGCCGAAGATACTTCTTTCTGAAGAGATCTTCTGTCAGCTTTTCCAGTTTTTCATCGAAGGTTTTCATCATCTTTTCATATTCCCGATCGGAAAGAATGGCTAAGAAATAAGGGACAAAGACACTGGGCGTTCCAGTCCACATAGAAATAACCGCCCGTAGGTGATCCCTCTGCTTGCAGGGAGGATGAATTCATGAAATCTGTGACTGACAGAAGGATCAGGCCTCCGGCAGGATGTGGTTCAGGATACGGTCCACTTCCTGATAAAGCAAATCTACATCCCCGTCGTTATTGACACGGAAATCCGCCATTTGTATGCATTTTCCCAGATTTTGTTTGTTGGGATCGGTAGTGGACATTTCGCGGCGTTCGTTGGAAAGAAAGGTTTCGTAATCCACATGATCCGTTTCAGAGCCCCGTGATAAAATTCGCTGGTAACGGGTTTCGGGTTTGGCGTCCAGGGCAAAAAGAAAAAAGTCTCCCTGGGTTCTCAGAAAGTCAATCTCACCCGGCGTGCGGATGCTCTCGATGATGGCATTTTGCTTTTGCTCTTTGGCCTGACGGTACAATTCCTCGATAATGAAGGCAGGATGGTATTTCTTGCGTAAGCCGTTGGCGGTGGAAGTCATCGTATCGCGGTTCACCGGCAGGCCCTGGTCCTTGATTTTCCCGATAAGATATTGCCGGACAGAATAGTGCCTGAATTTTTTTTTGTTGACGAGATAATCAACGACCGTTCCTTTTCCGGCGCCCAGGGTTCCCGTAATGCCGATGATGACCATAATTCTAATTTTAGGCAAAGCTACGGAAACTTTGCATTTTGGCCCTGAAATCTGACAGAAAGAAATCCTGTTTTTCTCCCGAATCCTGCCCATTTATGCAAAAAAAACCGGATCCTTCCGGACCCGGTTTTCCATAAGCTTTTTTTTATAGCGGGATCGCATATCCCAATGAAATCTGAAGATAGCCGTTGTGGCTTTTCCCGTCGGTGGCATAACGCTGAACATAGGTCAGCCCGTAGGCTCCCCTCACGTCCAGCAACAGGGTATCTTTGCCCACATGCTGGGCATAACCGATGCCGCCGGTAATGCCGAAGTTCATTTTATGGATGCTGGATTTTACATCGTTGGTGGCGTCGAAGGAAACCGGAAAGGGTTGTCCGGTTTGCGGATTCACCGATACAGGCGTGGTTTTTCCTTTGTCTGCATAGACGATGCTGGATCCGCTGGTTTTTTGGGTCGCTTTCAGCAGGTATCCGGCATAAGGCCCAAAATCGATGTAGAAATTGGAGGAATTCACAGGGATGGAATATTTGAGCATGATGGGAAGTTCGAGGTAGTTTAGGATGGATTCGTTATTGAAGGTGGCGTAATAATAGCTTCCTGACGGAGCCTGGGGATTAAAAGACGACGCATCAATGGCCTGAAATCCGTTCCGCTTGCCTCCTTCACTGGAATACAACAGATCGGTGCGCAGTGAGAAATTGGCGCCCAGATCCAGGTTGGAGGTAAGACCGAAAGCCACGCCAGCCCGGGAGGTATATCCCGAACTCATTTCATTATTGCTCCCCCCGCTGAGTTTGGGGATGTTCAGTCCGCCGAAAACACCCAGGGTGAATCCGCTGGAAGAGGACTGTGCAAAGCCTGTTACCGTCGTGACAGAAAGCAACAGCATGATAATCAATTTTATCCTTTTCATATTTTAAGTTTTTAGGGTTTGATTTTTCTTCTTAGAAAACGTATGTTTACTTGATCAGGTGCGAAGTGGAAAATAGTAGAAAGGACCTTGATACGATAAGAACGGTTTTCCGGTCTCAAAACAGGAATGTTCCGGATTTGGAACCGGCTGTTAACCAAAGGTAGGGAATTTTTTTTAATTCCTTTAATTTTAAAATCAAGGAAAATTATTATTAAATTTGAACGATCATGACCAAATAGTCATTTTTGGCTTCCGGTACGCTCGAGAAAAAGAAAAAATGGATAAGACCAGAGAAAAAATTCTGACTGTTGCGACCCGCATTTTCAGCCGTTTTGGATTTTATAAAACCTCCATGGATGAGATTGCCCGCAGTGCCCACAAAGCCAAGGGATCTTTGTATTATCATTTTACAAGCAAAGAAGATCTGTTTACGGAAGTCGTGGCCCTGGAGCTGAACAATCTGAAAAAAGAACTGGCCATGGTGGTCACCGATCCCGATCTGAAAGCCACGGAAAAATATAAGAAATACCTGCTGACCCGCATGTCGGTCCTGAAACAATCTGCCAATTATCAGGAAACCCTGAAAGCAGATTTTTTCGAGCATTTCGAATTTCTGGACCACCTTCGGGCCGATATGGACAACTGGGAGAAAGGCCAGCTGAAAACCATTATCAAACAAGGGATCGAAGAAGGGGTTTTCGCCGACCAGAGCGATAAAATGGATGCCTTGCTGGATGTCTTCATCATGGTGCTGAAAGGCCTGGAGATCCCGTTCTTCCTTCAGGATAAATATGACGATTTCAGTCCGTATTTCGACGATTTAATAAATATTATCGTCAAAGGGATGGCCGTTTAAAATTTTTTGCTTTATTTTGACCAATAAACAGAAAACGGTCAAATAGACAAAGTCTGAAAAATAGTTGAACCGGTGGCTCCCTTCTTGCAGCAGGATGTCTGTCTTTCTCATGGTAACGACATCAGGGAACGGGAGCCACCGGTTTTTTTATCGTTTTACTTCCACTTTGGCGCCGGAAATAATGTCCTCCACCACATCCGGATCCAGGAGGGTTGAGGTATCCCCCAGGTTGGTGGCATCGCCTTCCCCGATTTTCCGGAGGATACGTCGCATGATCTTCCCGGACCGGGTTTTGGGCAAACCGCTCACCAATTGAATGATATCGGGCTTGGCAATGGAACCGATCAGTTTATTGACAGTATCCCGGATCTCAGTCTCAATATTTTTCTGCTCGTCCTCCGAGAGCGATTCCGTGATCACATACGCATAGATCCCCGATCCTTTGATGGGATGCGGATAGCCGACGACCGCGGATTCCACCACTTTCGGATGCTCGTTGATGGCATCTTCCACCTCGGCGGTGCCGATGCGGTGTCCCGAAACATTGATCACGTCGTCTATGCGGCCGATGATGCGGTAATATCCTTCTTCGTCGCGTTTGGCGCCGTCTCCGGTAAGGTAAAGGCCTTTGAAGGTGGAGAAATAAGTCTGGTAGCATCTTTCATGATCTCCCCAGGTGGTGCGAAGCATGCCTGGCCAGGGATATTTGATGCACAGGATCCCCTGCACCGCATTGCCTTTAATTTCATTCCCTTCCTGATCGACGAGGATCGGTTGAATTCCCGGAAGGGGAAGCGTGGCCATGGTGGGTTTGGTGGGCGTAATTCCTGCCAGCGGGCTGATCAGCATGCCCCCGGTTTCGGTTTGCCACCAGGTATCCACAATGGGGCAACGGCCTTTTCCGACAAGGTCGTGGTACCAATGCCAGGCTTCCTCGTTGATGGGTTCTCCGACGGTTCCCAGCACTTTTAGGGAACTCAGGTCGTATTTTTCTACATATTCGTCTCCCTGGGCCATCAAAGCCCGGATGGCGGTAGGCGCCGTATAGATCTGGTTGACCTTGTATTTGTCGACAATTTCCCAGAAACGGCCGGCATCGGGAAAGGTGGGAATGCCTTCGAACATGATGGACGTGGCGCCTGCCAGGAGCGGTCCGTAAATAATATAGGAGTGGCCGGTGACCCAGCCGATATCGGCGGTGCACCAGTACATGTCGCCTTCGCTGTATTGAAATACATTCTTGAAAGTGTATTCGCTGTAAACCATGTAACCGGCCTGGGTGTGCACCACTCCCTTCGGTTTTCCGGTGGAACCGGAAGTATACAGAATGAACAGGGGGTCTTCGGCATCCATCACTTCCGCCTTGTTGTCGGTACTCATGCCTTCGACGGCATCCTGCCACCAGATATCGCGGCCCGGGGTCATCGAGATTTCCTGACCGGTTCGCTTCAGCACAATGGCATGTTCCACGCTGGGGCTCCTTTTCAGCGCTTCATCGGCAATTTCTTTTAACGGGATGGTCTTTTTGCCCCGGAATCCGCCGTCGGAGGTGATCAGCACCCTGGCGCTGGCGTCCACGATCCGGTCGCTCAACGCAGTGGAAGAAAATCCGGCAAAAATGATCGAATGGATGGCACCGATCCGGGCACAGGCCATCATGGCAATGGCCAGTTCCGGAACCATGGGAAGATAAATGGCCACACGGTCGCCTTTCTTTACACCGAGGTTCAACAGGGCGTTGGCAAATTGCCTGACCTTGTCGAAAAGATCACCGTACGTAAATCTGATCTCCTTTTCGGCAGGATCGTTGGGCTCCCAGATTAGGGCCGTCTGGTCTTTCCGTAAAAACAGGTTTCGCTCAAAAATGTTCTCCGTGATGTTCAGTTTGGCATTGACAAACCACTTCACATCCGGCGCACCGGGGCCGTCAAAACGCCAATCGACAACCCGATCCCACTTCTTGTGCCAGTAGTTGGCTTCCGCAATTTGTGCCCAGAACTTTTCCGGGTCGGCAATACTTTCCTGATATTTCTGCAGGTAATCCGCAAAATCGGAGATCTTATTTAACATGGCTCGTGCATTTTAAGTGAAACATATAATTAAGCGCCTTTTGTGCGCGGGTTTAACAGGCCCGTCAAAAAGTAAATTAGTCTGTCTTACGACTGTAGAACAGTGAGTTAAAAAAGTTTTTGTTAATAAGTAACAACTCAAACTTATGGCTTTTTCAACAGTATTTAGGAACGTCCCACAAATTTAGAATAATTCTAAATAGAATTCAACCGAATTTGGTTTTTTTAACGGTCAGAGGAGGCGCTGTTTAGAAAAGCCTACGGATTGCGGAGGGTGGCAACCTGTTCTCCCATGTCGACCGAGGTTTCCAAATGGTCTTTTGTATTTCGGATCAGGTCAGGATCGATTTGAATTCTTCCGGGTTGGAAAAGCAGGAGGATGGAGGATCCGCCGAACTGAAAATATCCGCTTTCCCCGCCTTTTATCGCTTTTGTTCCCTGAAAAGTGTGGATGATGCTTCCCACCAGGGTCGCGCCGATCTCGGCCATGATCACCTGACCGAAGACCGGACTGTCGATGGTCTGGTATTCTCTTTTGTTTTCGCAGAAGATGCGGATCCTTTTTCTCAAGGCAATGGGATTGACGGAATAGTAGGCTCCGGGAATTTTTGTGACTTTCGATAAGCTTCCGCTCACCGGAAAATGAAACCGGTGGTAATCGGTGGGGCAGAGCCGGAACAGCAGGATGCTTCCATCACGATACACCTTGGCCAGCGAGTCGTTTTGCAAAAAGCTTTTCAGATTAAACCGGTAGCCTTTTATGATAAAACGTTGTCCCGCAATATCCCGAAAAGCAAAGACTTTACCGTCGGCCGGCGAGACCACCACATTTCGGGCGGTGTCGATCTTGCGGGCGCCGGGTTTGAGTTTCCGGATAAAGAAGTCGTTAAAGGACCCGTATGGCCGTTCCTGAAACTGGGCGGTGTCGATGTGGTAAGTGCGGATAAATGGGGCAATCTTCCGTGCCGACCAGTGTGTGTGCATCAGCCATCCGTAAAATTCGGAGGCGATCTTTCTTTTTACCAACGCCTGCAGGGTGAGCTGCCCCAGTGGATTGTTGTAGAGCCAGTACAGTGCCGTTTCCGAAACGATTTTCTCGGTTTTGATCTGTCCCGTGGCCCGGTCCACATAATGAACCGGCTGCGGGTTCTGCCGCGGGAAAACGACAAAACTCACCAGCAGAATAATTGCCAGGACGATAAAAAGCTTGACTCTTGTTTTCATCTTTGCTGAACGGATTGTTTGCAAAGTACGGAAAATTCAAACCTGTTGTCAGGTCCCGATTTTGCTCATCCCGGATTTGCGGAAATATCTTTTGCGCCAGTTCAACGCCACATTCACCAACAGGATCATCACCGGGACTTCCACCAGCGGCCCGATGACGGCGGTAAAAGCTTCTCCCGAATTGATGCCGAACACGGTTACGGCCACGGCGATGGCCAGCTCAAAATTGTTGCTGGCCGAGGTAAAAGAAATGGTGGTGGTTTGCGGATAATCGGCGCCGGTTTTCTTTCCCAGAAAGAAGGAGATCCCGAACATGATGACAAAGTAAAAGATCAGGGGGGTCGCCACCAGCAGCACATCCAGCGGAAGCTTGACAATGGTTTGCCCTTTCAGCGAAAACATCACCACAATGGTAAATAGCAATGCCACCAAAGTGATGGGACTGATTTTGGGGATGAATTTTCTTTCATACCAGTCTTTGCCTTTCAACCTGATCAAACCGAATCGGGAAAGGATGCCTGCCACGAAAGGAATGCCCAGGTAGATGGCAACAGTTTGGGCAATTTCGCCCATGGTGATGTTCACGTGAAAGGAAGTCATGCCGAACCAGCGGGGCATGAAGGTGATGAAAAGCCAGGCATAAACGGAAAAGAACAACACCTGAAAGATGCTGTTAAAGGCCACCAGTCCGGCGGCATATTCCCGGTCGCCGTCGGCCAGATCATTCCACACAATGACCATCGCAATGCACCGGGCAAGGCCGATAAGAATGAGGCCCGTCATGTATTCGGGATGGTTGTGCAGAAAAACCACAGCCAGGAAAAACATCAGCAACGGCCCGACGATCCAGTTCAATATCAGCGAAAGCGACAGGATTTTTACATTGGAAAAAACGTCTTTCAGCTCTTCGTATCGGACTTTTGCCAGCGGAGGATACATCATCAGGATCAGTCCGATGGCGATGGGAATGTTGGTGGTGCCGCTGCTCATACTGTCCCAGAATTTCGCGATGGTGGGGAAGAAGTATCCCGAAAAAACACCTGCCACCATGGCCCCAAAGATCCAGAGTGTGAGATAGCGGTCGAGAAAGGAAAGTCGTTGTGTTGTCTTCATAAGATGCGGTTATTTAATGTTTTCCATGTAGAATTTTCTGAAGTCCCGGAAGATCTCGTCCCGTACCCTGCGGAAAACATTCAGGATCTCTTCCTCCGTACCGGTGGCGGCAGCGGGATCCTCAAAGCCGATGTGCAGGCGGTGCTTTACCTGTCCCAGAAAAACCGGGCAGTGTTCCCGGGCGCCGTCACAAACGGTGATCACATAATCAAAAGGCAGGGTGAGGAATTCATTGACGGATTTCGGAGCGGTATCGCCAAGGTGGATCCCTTTTTCTTTCATCACCTTCAGGGCTTTGGGATGCACGCGTTCGCCGGGGTCTGTCCCGGCGGAATAAACCTCCAGATTTGGATCCAGGTTTTTTAGAAAACCTTCCGCCATCTGACTTCGGCAGGTGTTTCCGGTGCAAAGGATGAGAATTTTCATTTTCAGTATTTTAATGGTTAAAAGGAGCACTGGGCCTCGCTGGAAGCCAGTTTTTCCATGAAAGCATGAAGCTTGTCTTTCATTTCTTTTAATTTTTCCGTCTCCAGACAGTAATAAACGCGCGTTCCGGAAACGGTTCCTTTCAGTAATCCGGCATTTTTCAATTCCTGTAAATGCTGTGAAACGGTGGTCCGGCTGAGTGGAATTTCATGGGTGATGTCTCCGCTGATGCATTGATTTTGCTGCGCCAGAAAGTCCAGTACTGCCAGCCGGGCCGGATGGGACAACACCTTGGTAAAGGCGGCAATCTCCTGGAATTCATCGCTGAAAGCTTCTTTTTTTGAAAAAGTCATGGTCTGGATGTTTTATGACGTAAACATACGACATTTATGATTCCGGAATCGGGAAAAATGAAAAATTAAAGATTAATTAAACTGGGGAAAAAAGGTTAGGGCTTTTGGTGAGAATCAAGGGGCGTGCCGCTGACGATCTCAATGCCCAGCGCATTGAACAACGTTCTCAGATCGTCCTCCATATCTTCCGGATCGAAGATCAGCCGGTCGATCTTTTGTTCGATCAGCCAGGCTGCGAGCCGGATGGCCTTGCCTTTGTCCCATTGACTTACCGGATTGGCAACCAGTTTTTTTTGCAGCAGTTCCCCATCGGTGCCGATTTGTTTGATCTGGATCCAGCCGGTGTTGTGAAACGATGTGGCAATGTTCTTTTTGGTTTCATCCAGCAGGAGTGCGGTCATGGAATAATGTTTCTGCCCCGGTTCATAATGAATGGTAACGGTATCCAGGTTGGGGATTCCGCGGCACAGGCCCTGTTCGATCCGATCGATGAGCAGGTGGGCTTTCTCCATGCTTTTCTGATTCACCTGCAGGACGATGTCTGCAATCAACAGGCTCCCCGAACGGCGGATGTACAGCTTGTCGATGCGACTGACTTCCGTAAAGCGGCGGATGATCTGGCGTGCCTTCCGGATGGTTTCGGTATCCACGGAAGCATCCAGCAACGTGAGCAGCGCATCCCGCAGGATTCCGAAGGCGCTGTAAAGGATCATCACCACGATCAGGATCACCGCGACTTTCTCGGCATAGGGGATGGAGAAATAATAGCCCAGGATCCCGGCGAGCACCACGAAACTGGTGCCGATGTCTCCCAGCCAGTTGACGGCATCGGCTTTAACACCCGGAGACTCCAGACGCCGGGCGGCTTTTCGTTCGAAAAAATAAAACAGGAACTCAAGGATGATGATCCCCGAAATGAACAATACCGTACCCCAGATGTTGGTAGGGGATTTGATGCCATGACCAAAGAAAGCATTGCGGATAATTTCGTATCCTGCAAATACAATGGCCAGGCCCCCGAGGATGGCCGCCATATCCTCCAGTTTGTTGAGTCCAAAGGGAAAGAGCCTTGATTTCCGGCCGGAGATCCGCAAGGCCATGAAGATCAGGAAAGCCCCGAAGACATCGGAGATGCTGTGGATGCCGTCCACCAACACCACCGTGGAGGAGAAATGCCAGCCCCACAACAACTTGGTAACGGAAAAAAAGAGGTTCAGAAACACGGATGCCAGCAACCAGTATTCCTTTTCCCTGCTCCCTTTAAGCAATTTCATCATGGTTATTTACTGCAAAACTAAGGTTTTTTCATCCGGAAGAAGCACGTTTTGCACAGGAAGGTATTTTAAAAAATGATAAAAAGCACACTGGCGGCAATGATCACGGCAAAGCCGGCGATCAGGGGTTTCCGTATTGTCTTCCTTCCCAGGAAGAGCGCATATCCCAGCTTGATGAGATTGTTGCTGGTGATGGCAATCAGCGTGGCGTGGGCCATGGCGGTCAGGATGATGTCGTATTTGCCGGTGAACATACTCAGCAGGAACGGATCAATGTCGGTGACTCCCACGATCAGCGAAAGGATGTTCAGCCCTTTGACCCCAAAATCATGCAGCACAAAACGGGTCAACAAGGCGAAAATCACGAAAAGGGCAGCAAACAACAAGGCGGTTTTAAACTCCAGCGGATTCCGGTTGCTGGATTCCTGGATCACTTTTTCATTCGGTTTTTTTCCCGTGCGGTTTACCACCCAGGCCACCAGCAGTGTCAGTGCGGTCAGGGCCAGGATGGGCAGGGTAAGCACCTTGCCGAGTTTCATATTGAAAATAAAGGCCAGGATCAGGATGCGGAGGAACATCATGCCGGTGGCCAGAATGATGGAGGAGGAGATCAGCCCGACGGCCTCCGTGTTCTTGCTTTTTCTTGCCAGCACCACGGTGGAGGCGGTACTGCTGTACATGCCACCCAAAATGCCGGTGATGACCAGTCCCTTGGACGGGAGGATGAATTTCTGGATCAGATAGCTCAGATAGGAAATGCCTGAGATCACCACGACGGCCAGCCAGATCTTATAGGGAGAAATGGGGATCTCCGCACTGATGATCTTGTGCGGCAGCAAGGGCAGGATGATGCCCGCAATGATCATGAACTTGGCCAGGATGATGAACTCGTCGTCACCAAATCTTCGTGTCAGCGTCTTGAACTGGGGTTTTAATTCGATCAGGATCAGGATGGTGGTGACCAGCAGGATGGTAAGCCAAACGGGTTTTAAATACAACAGCGGCCCCAGGCAGTAGGTGATCAGCAACACGATCATGGAGGTGATGCCGTATCGTTTCTGGGTCACGATGCGTTTCCAGTAAAAGATGCCCAGCAGGATCACGATGGCTAGCCCGCCGCCGAGAAACAGATAGAGGTCCTGGGGCGACAGGATGTACAGGATAAATCCCAAAATGCCGGTAAAGGTATAGGTGCGGTCCGTTCCGTAGAGCGATTCCGGCGGATCGTCCAGATGGTGGCGCCGTTGTTCCAGCCCGATCAGCAGCGACAGCAAAGTGACCAGAATGAAATTGACGAAATCGGGTGATATGGTTTCCAGAAAATGCATGGCTATTCGGGTAAGGTAGTCTTGTCAAATTTCTTGAACACCCACTCCAGGAGATAGGCAAAGACGATGAGGGACAGGCCGATGATTGCCCCTCCGGGTTTGGTGCCGAACTGCTGAACCATCAGCGCAGCCAGGGCGATGAAGCAAAGCAGAAAGCCCGTCAATGAAAGAAATTTCCGGGAATTTGTCTGCCGGGCCAGTTTGTAGTTCACCAGGTTCACCAGACCGAAGATCAGCAAAAATCCGGCACTGCCGGAAGTAGAGATGCTCTCCAGGTTGAAGACATTGGCGATCACCAGGGTAAGCACCGCCGTGATCAACAATCCCACGGGCTCGTTCCAGAAAATGGTGGTGAATTCGTGCGAGATCTCATCATCTTCGGCCAGTTCGTAATTCACCCGGCTTCCGCCGTAAAGGCTGACATTGATGGCCGAGAAGGTGGAGATCAACGCCGTGATGCCGATGACCAGAAATCCGACTTTCCCCAACATCGGTTCCGCGGCTACCGCCAGGACATATTCCTGTGCCGTGGCGATCTTGCCGAAAGAAACCGATCCCACCGTGATGATGGCGATCAGAAGATAAAGCAAAATTACGAACACCACGGAATAGTAATAGGATCGGGGCACGTTCTTCGCCGGGTTCTTGATGTTGGGTGCCGCATTGGCAATCAGCTCGAAGCCCTCATAGGCTACAAAGATCACCATACCGCCACTGAGCATTTGAAACGGCCCGACCCAGTTTTCCACCTTCAGCTGGCTCAGAAAGTGACTGCTACCCAGGCCGTAGAAACCGATGACCACGAAGATGATCAGAATTACGATTTTGATGTAAACAGCAAAAGATTCGGCAATGCTCACTGCTTTAAAGCTGATGTAATTCAGTAGCGTGCTGAAGATGATGATCCCCGAAAGGAGGATGTGTTTGTCGACGGTAAAGTCGCCGGTGATCCTGATGATGCTGGCTCCGTAAGCTCCGAAGGCGGAAGCATACAGCGAAAGCATGACAATGTAACTGATCCAGAGCAGGTTGTTGGTGCCGCCGCTGAAGATGTTTTTTCCAAATCCCTCATTGATGAATTTTACGGTCCCGCCGGTATTGGGATAGGTGAGCGAGAGGCGGGCATAGGAATAGGACGTGATCAGGGCGATGATGCCGGCAAACAGAAAGGCGATGGGCGTACCGCCTTTGGACAGGTCGACCGCCAGGCCCAGCACGGCAAAGATCCCGCCGCCGACCATGCCGCCAATGCCAATGGAAACTGCTGCTAAAAGACCAATTTTGTTTTTGTCCATAAACAAAAATCTGGTGAATTATTTTTTGCCCTTCTCATTCTGAACGGGAAGCAATTTCTTTTGCGACATCTCCGTCAGGATGGATTTCAGCTGGTCGAGCTCCCTGCCATAACCGGCCCAGTCATTCTCCCTGAGATATTGAAGCGCTTTGTTGTAATGTTCCAGTGCTTCCTTGGCGCGGTCGGAGAGTGAGACCACTTTTCCGAGGATCGGAGCGATGGCCGGTGCAGCCTGCGAGGTGGTGTCTGAAATATTGAACACCGCTTTCAACGCTTCATCCAGCGACCGCCGCATCTCGATGCGGTCCTTATAGGCTACGATCACGCGTTTCAGTTCTGGGATCTGCCCCTGTTCGGATTGCAGGTAGATCGGCTCTACATAAATAAAGGAGTTGTCGATGGGGATCACCAGCTGGTTGCCCTTGATGACCTGCGAACCCTGTTGCCCCCACAGCGTTAACTGCGACGAGATGTCCGGCTTCTGATTGATCCGCGCTTCGATCTGCATCGGGCCATAGATCAGCTTGTCTTTGGGAAGTGTGTACACGATCAGCTTGCCGTAATTGGGGGTATCGCAACGGGCACACATCCAGGCGATCATATTGTCTTTGTTGGATGGTGTCAGCGGCAGCATCACAATTTATTCTTCCTTTTGCGTGTTGGGCAGACGCATGATCACATAATAGGGGAACATATCCTGCTGACCGTTGTTGTAAACTTCCTTCGGAATGGCCCAGTAGTCTTCCTGGTTGTAGAACACTTTCGGATCTGTCATGTGATACACATTGTACATCTTGGTCTGGATGTTGAACAGATCGGTGGGATAGCGGATGTGTGATTTCAGGAAATCGGGCATCTCGCTGAACGGCTTGAACAGGTGCGGGTAGATCTTTTCGAACGATTGGATCAACGGGTCATTCGGGTTGATGACATAATAACTGACATCGCCGTTGTAGGCGTCGATAACCACCTTCACCGAGTTGTTGATGTAGTTGATGCTCCGCTCCACCGCATTCTGATACACCGGTTCCGAATAGGGAAACATGTTGCTGGTGGTATAGGCATCGTGGATCCAGTAAAGATGTCCGTTTTTGCCGACTACCAGATACGGCTGACTGTCATAGGACAGGAACGGGGCGATGGTCTGATCCCGGTCGGTGATGTTCCGGTAGAACATGATCCGGCTCTTGTTGGTGATGTATCCGGTCAAAAGAATTTTGATGTCGGAGAATTTCCAGGCAAACACCAGCCGGGTAAAGAAATTGGAGATCTTCACCCCGCCGTCACCCGAATAGTTGTTATAGACATTCTGATCGCCTTTGGGGTAGTCGAACTCCTTGGCTTTGGTGTTCACCAGCACATACTGACTGGATTCTTCCCCGTAATAAATGGCCATTTGTTTCAGGTCCAGCGGCTCGGCGGTGGTGGGTGGGATGTCCTTTACAATCAGGTCCGGCATGCCGTCGGAGGTGATCTTGTTCACGGGATTCATCACCACGCCGTAGCCGTGGGTGAAGATCAGGTGTTCGTTCACCCAGGTCTGGGCCCGGATCGGAATTTGGGACACCGGCAGCTCCCGTGCCGCAATGGCGACTTCCGTATATTTATTAAAATCATAACGGTCCACCTGAACCGAGTTGAAATCATAATACAACCGTATTTCCTGGAGCTGTTTGTAGGTCTGGATCAACGGCCGGCGATCCCACAACCGGATGTTCTCGATGGTGTGATGGTTGTCTTTGATGTTGGCATAGGTCAGGTTCTGATCCACCGGAAACGGCTTGGTTTGGATTTTGTTCAGTCCGTAGGCATACTGCGTGAACTTGATGTTGTTCAGGATATAAGGCGTTTCTTTCTGCAGTTCGTTGGGCTTGACGACATATTGCTCGATCATACTGGGATAGATCCAGACAAAACCCACCAGCACGACCACCCACGCCAGGAGGGCATACAGGATCGTCTTTTTCTTTTTGAGAGTCGGCGCCAGAAACAGCAACACGGTGATCACCAGGGTCACCGCAAAGATGGTCCAGAAGGCGGGGATCTGCGCATGGACATCCATATACGAAGGGCCGTAGGCCACCCCGTTGGAAGAGTAGAGGATGTTGAAGAGTTTGATAAGATACGATCCGGCAATACCCAGTGAAAAGAATCCGGCCAGGTTGAAAAGGTGATTCCGCACCGGATCAGGAATATGAAAATGGCTTCCCGTGACGGCAAAAGCACTGTCGAGATAATAGGAAAAAACCACCCCCACAAAAGTGAGCACGACCATAAACAAATACCATCCCGAGAGAAAGGAATAGGTCGGCAGCTTGAAGATATAAA
>JBJKPL010000315.1:0-26356 GCA_046706345.1 Candidatus Sulfidibacterium sp. | reverse complement strand
CATACAACATAAATCTGGCAGCACAGGATACTCACTTGGCATCATAGATTACAAACCTGTTATCATAAGAGACAAACCTGTTCAAAATGGATAGTTCTGACCTTCTGAGCCTCTAACTTTTGAGTCTATGAACGATCTTGAAAGGCATAGGGCACAGAGCAAAGGGTTTGGGTCTGAAAAGTCAAAGTGTCGAAAAGCTGAGCCTTTGAGCCTCTGAGCCTTTGAATTCTTCGGACTTCTGCATTCCGGCTTTTGTCCTCGCTGTCGGCTTCACGGAAGGGACACTGGGACAAGGGGACACAGGGACGATCCAAAACATAGAACTAAAAACTGAGAACTAAGTACTTTTGACCCTCTGAGCCTTTGAACTCTTCGGACTTCTGTCTTCCGGCCTCCGACTTCAAGAATCACTCAATATCCAGGGTAAAAGCCAGGTTGATTCCCCTGTAAATGGCCAAATTTTTCCCGGCAAGGGAAATGGGTACATACAAAACGATGAGGTAGGATTTTCCGGTTTCGATGGTGACACCGGGGTTGAAGATGAGCGAATAAGCCCGTTGCCCTGTGGTTTTCAGGGTTTGAAAATGATAAGCCAATCCGCCGATCAGCTGGAGCTGATGGTGGAAGACATAATATCCCAGTTCCGAATCCACAAAATAATCGTTTTGAAAAGACCGGCCGCCGGAAAAGCTGTTTTGATATTGCAGGTCCGCGTCCCAGGAAAGATCGTCGGAAAACTGTCGGGTCAGCGCAAATCCTCCTGCGTAGGAGGAGATCCTGGTTTCCGGCCCGGGGACAAATCCCGGTTTCAGGACCGGCGCATACAACCCGGACCAGTTTCCGCCGTAAATAAAAGAAACGGCCAGTTTTTTATTATCGAAAAACAGGTATTTCAAACCAAAGGAAAGCGAGCTTAGGTCGGTTGTGATGTAGGTACCGATTTCCAGGTTTTTGAAAGGGCTGTAAGTACCACGGAGAAACAACGCCCGGGAAGTGATCAGGCTGTCGTGGTTGGCAGCATAAAAGTAGCGTTTTCCCTGATCGTTGTAGGCGCTGATGGAAGACATCCATGAAAACGAAGGTTCTATTTCCAGATGATTCCGGTCGATGGTATAGGCATTATAGGTAGCCAGTTTGGATGCCGAGATGCCGGCCACCTGGGCAAAGGATTTCACACTGAAAATGAAGGACAGAACGGCAATAAGTAACAGTTTCTTCACGGTTCTCTAATTATTTGTTGCAAAGGTAGCCGGGATTTGCGACCCGCACCTACCCGGAACCCGGTAATCCGCCTGCGGTAAACCGATTCCTAAACCTCGTGACCCTCCCCGGAATAGATCTCTTCGATCAGGTTTTGATATCGTGACGCAATGACCTTTCTTTTCAGTTTTAGGGTCGGTGCCAGTTCTCCCGTTTCCGGGGTCCAGTTGTCACTTACCAGCCGGAACAACTTGATCTGTTCGGTATGGCCCAGCAGCTTGTTGTATTTATCCACTTCTTCCTGGTACCGGGCGATGACCCTGGGCTTTTTAACCAGGTCGGTGTTGTCGCGATAGGTCAGGTGATGCAGAAAACACCATTTGTATAAATACTCAAAATTGGGAACGATCAGGGCGGCAGTGAGTTTCTGATTTTCACCGATGACCATCAGCTGTTCGATGAACAGGGATTCCTTAAAAACATTTTCTACCATTTGCGGCGCCACATATTTTCCTCCGGAGAGTTTAAAGATCTCTTTCTTGCGGTCGGTGATGCGCAGCATATTCGTTTCATCCAGCTCGCCGATGTCGCCGGTATGGAGCCAGCCTTCCTCATCGATGGCTTCTTTTGTCCTTTCGGGATCTTTGTAATAGCCCCGCATCACATTATCGCCTTTGACAAGGATTTCCCCGTCTTCGGCGATCCTGACCGTCACGCCCCGGGCTACGACGCCGGTCCATCCGAAGCGGACCTCCGGATAAAAACATTTGTTGGCTGCCACCACGGGTGAGGTCTCCGTCATGCCATAGCCTTCCTGAACAAAGATCCCGGCAGCCCAAAAGATCCGGGCCAGCCTCGGCTGCAAGGCGGCACCGCCGGAAATGACATTTTTCAGCGATCCGCCCAACGCTTCCCGCCACTTGTTCAGCACCAGTTTTCGAGCCAGTGATAATTTCAGGTTGTACAGGAAACTCCGGTTGTCGGGGTTCGGATCAAAGGCATCGCCCACATTCACCGCCCAGAAAAAAATGCGTTTTTTTATTCCCGTCAGTTCCTTGCCCATGAGGATGATCCGGTCGTAGATCTTTTCAAAAACCCGGGGGACGGTGATGAAAGCATGGGCCCTGATCTCTTTCAGGTCGTCGATGAGGGTGTTGATATTTTCGGCATAATAGATCTGCAATCCCACCGATTGCCACACGTAGTTGCCGGTGCGTTCCAGGATGTGGCACAGCGGAAGAAAACTCAAGGCTTTGTCGCCCGGCTGCACCCCGGAAAGATAGTCCTGGGCCATAAAGACATTGCTGACAATGTTTTTGTGGGTCAGCATCACGCCTTTCGACCGTCCGGTGGTGCCCGAAGTGTAGATCAGCGTCAGCAGGTCCTCCTCGGTTACTTCGTTTCTCCGTCGTTCCAGCTCCGGCCGGAGGGTGGATTCGTTTTCAGCGCCCAGGCGGGTGATCTCTTTCCAGTTTTTCACATGTTTCAGTTCGTCGAAAGAATAGATCGCCTCCAGGCTGTCGATCTCCTTTTCGAAATGCTTCAGCTTCTTGTACAATTGGCGGTCGGAAACCACCAGCAGCCGTGAATCGGAATGGGTCAGGATGTGGCGGTATTCTTCCAGACTGATGGTAGGATAGATGCTCACATGAACACAGCCGATCTGTGCCATGCCGAAGTCCATGAAATTCCATTCCGGACGGTTGTTGCTCACCGTGGCGATCTTGTCGCCTTTCTGAAATCCCATCTGCAGCAGCCCCAGGCTGACCAGGTCCACCTGACGGCGGTAATCGGCGGTGCTGAAAGTGTCCCATTTTCCGTGACGCTTTACGGCAAGTGCCACCTCAAGCGGAAATTTCTCCTCTTCCTGGGTCAGAAAATCGAAGGTCCTTTTTATCTTTGTTGAGCTCATAGTGCTGATCGTTAATCATCCGCGGGGCAGTTGTTTCTAAGCGGGATTTCACAACTAAAATAATAAAATTTCACGGTTTGCGTTTTTTATCCGGAAATATTATCCAGCTAACAGCGTTATTCTTAAAACTAAATTTAAAATTTATGAAAAAGACAGTGCTTTTAGTCAGTTTTTTGATGATCACCGCTTTCACATTCGGACAGGCAGCAGAAACGGCCACGGCTCCGGTGGGGAAAGCGCCATTAAATAAAGGAGAAAAACAACTTGATTTCGGACTGGGTTTGGATACCGAAGGGTTGCCGATTTATGCTCAGTTGGATTTTGCCGTCAGTCCGGATATCACGGTAAGCCCGATGTTGGCTTTAACCGCTGCCAACGTCTATAATTTTATGACCCTGGGTGTCCATGGCGATTATCACTTCAACTATCTGCTGGACATTCCTTCCAACTGGGATTTCTATGCCGGTTTGAATTTGGGATTCCGCTTTTACATGAGTTCCCACAGCGGTACGAGCCCGTTGGATTTAGGCCTTCAGGTAGGGGGCCGGTATTACTGGAACAACGATTGGGGTATCAATCTTGAATTCGGTGGCGGCGCAGGTTTTGGCGGTCGCATCGGCGTATCCAAAAAACTTTAGGCTCGCTGATTGGCCACATCCAGGTCAATTTCATCTTCTGCCGTGGCCACAATGCTGGCCACGGTGCTATCTCCAGTCACATTGACGGCGGTGCGCAGCATGTCTAGCGGCCGGTCCACAGCAAAGATCAGTGCGATCCCCTGGGCTGGAATGCCCACGGCTGAGAGCACGATCACCAGCATCACGATCCCGGCTCCGGGAACGGCGGCTGCGCCGATGGAGGCCAGTGTGGCCGTCACGATGATGGTCAGCTGTTGCGCCAGCCCCAGATGCATCCCATAGACCTGAGCCAGGAAAACCGCCGCCACGGCCTGATAAAGACTGGTGCCGTCCATGTTTACCGTGGCCCCCAGGGGCAGAATAAAACTGGCCGTTTCGTTGGAAATACCCAGTTTGTTTTCCGCCATCTCCATGGTAAAGGGCAGGGTGGCGGCGCTGGAGCTGGTGGAAAATGCCACCATCTGTACCGGTGCCAGGGCCTTGAAGAAATGCCGGAAGTTGATCCTGGTAAAGAAACGGATAAACAGAGGATAGATCACAAAGATCATCACTAGTAATCCCAGGATCACCGTGATGGCATACAACCCCAGGGCGCCGAAAAGCGCGAGCGTGTCTTTGGGGTGCTCCCCGGCCACATCCACGATCAGCGCCGCCAACAGGGCAAAAACGCCATAAGGTGCGCTCTTCATGATGATGTCTATGAGCTTGAGCACGATCTCATTCAGGCTGACGATGAAATTTTTTACGGGTCTGACTTTTTCCTCCGGCAACAGCACCATGGCAATCCCGAATAAGATGGAGAAAAAGATCACCTGCAGCATCTTGGTGTTGTCGGTAAATGACTTGAAGATGTTCGAAGGAACGATGTCCACCAGGGGTTGCAGTGGCGATTCTTTTTTCAGGCCTTCGGCCTGGGACTGTTGCTGTGCCAGGTTTTGTGCATATTTCTGGTTGAACTCGGCGGCTTTTTCCTTGGGGAAGACTTTTCCCGGGCCGGTGAGGTTCACCAGGATCAGTCCCACCGTGATGGCGATCACCGTCGTCAGGATGTATAATCCCAGGGTCCGGAACCCGATCCGCGAAAGCCTTGAAACATCGGTCAGACTGCTCACCCCGGAGATCAGCGATACGATGATCAGGGGAACAGCAATCAACTTCAGCAGATTGATGAAGATGGTCCCGAAAGGTTTGATATAGAAATTGGTAAATTCGATCCATTGGAAATGGACGGCCATCAGGCCCCAAACAATGCCCAGCGCCATGCCGATCAGGATCTTCCAGTGGAAAGCGATTTTTGTCTTCTTCATATCGAATGCAGTAAATTTAAAAAGGGAAATCCCAAAGAAAGTATCAAAATTAGTAAATTTGTTTATTATTGGTTTTTAAAAATAAAACGCATGGCAACGCCGAAAAAAATTGGAATCTTAACGGCCGGTGGCGACTGCCCCGGGCTGAACGCCGCCATACGGGGTGTGGGTAAAACGGCCATCTTGAAATACGGAATGGAAGTGGTAGGCATCTCCTCCGGTTACCTGGGGCTGTTGGAAAAAGATTATATGCCGTTGGATGAAGCTTCCCTTTCGGGGATCCTCACCCTTGGCGGGACGATCCTGGGTACTTCCCGGGAAAAACCTTTTAAGAAACATCATCAACTGGCCAACGAAAAGCCCGATAAGATCAAAAGGAATTACCTGGAAGCCGGCTTTGATGCGCTGGTTTGTATCGGCGGGAACGGGACCATGAAAACGGCCGCCCTGCTGGCAGAACAGGGATTGAATATCATCGGGATCCCCAAAACCATTGATAACGATGTTTATGGCACCGATCAGACCTTTGGCTTTGATTCCGCCCTACTGATCGCGACCGATGCCATCGACCGGTTGCATTCCACGGCCAACTCGCACAAGCGGATCATGGTGATCGAAGTGATGGGGCATCATGCCGGATGGCTGGCACTGTATGCCGGAGTTGCCGGCGGGGGGGATGTGATCCTGCTTCCCGAGCTGGGCTATGATATGAAATCGGTGAACCGGTACCTGAAGAAAAGGATGAAATCGGGAAAACCCTATTCCATCGTGGTGGTGGCCGAAGGCATCAAAAAACCGGCCAAGACCTCGGCTGCAGCATACATTGCCAATAAAATTGAAGAAGGTGTGGGCGTTGAGACCAGAAATACCATTTTGGGATACATCCAGCGCGGCGGCAGCCCGTCGCCCATGGACCGCGTGCTGGCCTCGAGATACGGCGCCCGTGCCGTGGACCTGATCGCCAACGGGGATTTCGGAAAAATGGTGATGAAAGACGGCGATAACATCGGCGTGATCCCTTTAAGCGAAGTGGGCGGCAAATTGAACCTGGTCCCAGCAGATCACCCCCTGATCGAACGGGCCAAAGGATTTGGGGTAAGCTTCGGCGAAACTGAGGAATAGCCCGCGACGATATTATTTGTGTGAAAATGGAACCTTGTAATTCATCCAAGGGTAAAAGCGAAATCATATATAAATCAATGCTCTGAACTGGTATCAAGCGTCCGCCAGAGGCTGACGGCAATATCCTTAGCCCATGAGTTTACTCATGGGAATATTTGGGAAAAAGAACGTTTCGATTTATCGGGAATAAAACGAAATCTAAAGGAATCCAGGAATTTGGACTGGCCTGAATGTCCATGAATGAATTCATGGACTGGTATCAAGGCGGACGGCAAACAATAAAGAAATCCATCTAAGTCGAAAGACCATGGCCCACTCTTATTTACAGGTTTATATTCATTACGTTTTTAGCACAAAAGACCGGGAACCCCTCATAGATCCGGAAATAGAATCTGAACTTTGGAGATATATGGCGGGGGTTGCGAAATCAAACCAGTTAACACCAATTCTAATTAACGGTACAGGGGATCATGTTCATGTGTTGGTCTCTTTACCTTCAACAACAACAATTGCCAAAGCGATACAACAAATTAAAGGAGCCTCTTCTTATTGGATGAACAGCAAGCTTGATGAAAATGTAGATTTTAAATGGCAGGTTGGTTATGGTGCCTTCAGTGTTGCTCAATCAAATTTAAAAAATACCATTTCATATATAAAAAATCAAAAAGAGCATCATAAAACACAATCGTTTAAAGAGGAGTATCTTGAGCTGCTTGTAAAAAATGGTGTTTCATACGATCAAAGATATCTATGGGGTTGACAAATGTGTTGATGCGTTTTTCCGTCCGTCATAGGCGGACGGAGACATCCTTAGCCCATGAGTTTACTCATGGGAATATTTGGGAAAAAGAACGTTTCGATTTATCGGGAATAAAACAAAATCAGATAGAATCCGAGGGTTTGAACTGGCATAAATGTCCATGAATGAATTCATGGACTGGTATCAGGCGTCCGCCAGAGGCGGACGGTAAGCAAAGAAGAGATCCTATTTACAGCAGTTACAATTTCCTTCTTTTTGCACCGGTGGGCACTTTACCGAACCATAGGAACAGAAAACACAGCAATCGCCTTCTTTGGGCTTTAGCAGCTGTCCGCAGTTTGTGCATTCATAAAAGAACTGGCAGGCATTTTCCGGCATGGTTTCTTCCTTGCTGAATCCGCAAAAGGGACAGGTGATCACCGACTGTAGTTGAATTTCTGTAGACATGACGTTTTTTTATTCCAGTTCTTTGGCTTTGTTCCAGTAGACATCCATTTCTTCCAGATTCATCTTTTCGATGGACTTCCCGTCTTTTTCTGATTCGGTTTCGATGAACTGGAATCTTCTTTGGAATTTGCGGTTGGTACGTTCCAGTGCATCATCGGGATTGATGCCGATGTAGCGGGCGTAGTTGGTCAGGGCAAAGAGCAGATCGCCGAATTCGTCTTCGATGCGGTCGTCGGGGGCGTTGTTTTCCACTTCTTCGCGCAGTTCCTGAAGTTCTTCCATTACCTTGTCCCACACCTGCCCGCGGTGCGCCCACTGGAATCCGACGCCTTTGACCTTTTCCTGCATGCGATAGGCCTTCAGCAGCGGCGGCAGGGAGTTGGGGACGCCGGAGAGTACCGACTTCTTGCCTTCTTTCAGTTTGAGTTTTTCCCAATTTTCCGCCACTTCATCTGCGGAAGCGGCATTCACGTCGCCGTAGATGTGAGGATGGCGATAGATGAGCTTTTCAGAGATGCCGTCCAGCACGTCTTTGATGTCGAAGGCCTTTTGCTCGGAGCCGATCTTTGCATAAAAAACCATGTGCATCATCAGGTCACCCAACTCTTCCCGGACGTCATCCATATTTTTGTCAAGAATGGCGTCCGAAAGCTCGTACACTTCTTCCAGCGTCAGATAACGCAGGCTGTCGAGGGTTTGTTTTTTGTCCCAGGGGCATCCGGCACGCAGGTCGTCCATGATGTCCAGCAGACGTCCGAACGCCTCCATCTTTTCTTCCCGGCTGGCGCCGTATGATTTCTCTTTATTTTCCACGTCCTAAAATTTCTACAAAAATAGGACTAATCCCGTTCGACAGAAAGACAGATAAAAAATGGCCCGATTTGCCGGCGTTGACTTTGGTCTCCTGTCTTCGGTAAATCTTATAATTTGTTATTTCGCAGTCGGTTTTAATTTTTGAGCTTTTGTCTTTTAATTTTTCGTTGGATCCTTCACGAGTCCGATAAACAAAATGGCGTGGGTGTATTTTTCTTTTTTGACAAAGAAAAACGGCCGGTTAAAAGAAATGGAGGTGGGTAAGTATTCGGACGTGCCGTTCACCAGCGTGACGGAAGTAGCTGCGGCGGCTTCGGTGCCCTGCTCGTCCACTTTGATGTAGGTCTTCTGCAACACCTTGGAGATGAACAAGGGGATGGTGTCGTTGATGTTTGAAAAATCAGCGAGAGGCGTGAAGGCAATTTGAAGCCCCATACCGGAAAGAATGTCATTTAATTTTTTCGAATAACTAAACTCAAATTTGGGCAGGTGGATCTTCAGATCCAGGGAATCGAACCGGGCTGTCCATTGATTCCAGTTTGACTCCGTCATCTCATTTTCAATATCGCTCAGGCTCTTGTCCTGATCGGGCAGGATGAGCACCATGCTGAAATTTCCTCTGCCGTAAGGCAGTTCCACGGCTTGAAAAGTGCCGGTGTTCAGGTATCCCATTTTTATTTCCTGGGTCATCGTAGGTACTTGTTCCACGCTGCCGTTTTGCAGGTAAAAGGGTTTGCTTTCCGTTTGGGATGGGTCGAATTCTGTGGTCCAGCTCCCTTTGAAATAAGTTGCGTTGATCAGGATCATCATATCAGCCGGGGTAATGTTCTTGACAATCGTTGGGATTTTGCCCTTCGTTTTTAGGCTTACCCAGTTATTGATGGAGTCCACGCTGGCAGGATCATTAAAATCCAGGGCACGCACTTCGGCATGATAGTATTGCTCGTCGGTATTTAGAAAGCTGGAATCCACAGGAAAAGTATTCCGGTACCAGATGGAGTTGGCCAGGTTTAACGTAACCTCCGGATCAACACTGGTAAGCGCATTACTGAGGCTTTCCATGGACTGATTGATATCGGAAGCGGTCAGGCCGTTGAAGTCCAGCGTGTTTTCGAAGGCGGTTTTGGTGGTGCCCGCCGCGCCGTTGTATGTCATGGATAAAGCCAGGCTGACACTCAGGGGAGAGAGCATCACATTGGTGTCTCCCTGAACCTGGAAGGCGACTTCCTTAAAGAGGTCCAGGCCGAACTGGTTGTTGTTCCGGATCAGCTGTGCCGTTTTGGAATCCACCGAAATGGGCTTGGGATCCAGGTTGGAATGACGGGCCGGCTGGATGAAAGTGTTTTCGCAGGAGGCGAAGAAAAGTAAGCTGACTAAAAAGATTGAAAAGCTTGTTTTTTTCATGATCAAAAGTGTTGGGTTAAATAACGATGGGTTAATAAATGCCCGGGAATGAACCAGGGCGTGAATAGAAATGAACGCAGCGCTGTTTTTCACAACGCTGCTGCCGCCGGAGCTTTCATGCGAACGCCGGTAGGATAATTTTTCTTCTTAAGGAAGGAGAATCTTTTGATCGGTTTGAGGATTAATTCGCACACGATAGCAATTTTTTGGGTTAAGGAGCTACAAATTTAAGGCAAAGAACATCAAAAGTCAACGGTTAACCCAAAATCAGGAATTCCGAAATGGGAGGGCGCGTTTTTATCAAAAATAAGTTCGTGTTAAATCCGTATCAAATCCGTACCTTCTTCGGTTAAAACCTTATTTTTTAAAAGAAGGTACAGAAAAGGAGAAAGGGTACAAAATGGAAAGGAAAAGACGATCCACAAAAAAAGCGCTTCCCCTGGAAGCGCTTTTTTATCGGATAAACTATTAATTAGTATCTGTAATGTTCCGGTTTGTAGGGACCATTTTGTTTTACGCCGATGTAAGCAGCCTGCTCAGCGGTAAGTGTGGTCAGCTTCACGCCCAGTTTTTCCAGGTGCAAACGGGCCACTTCTTCGTCGAGGTATTTGGGCAAACGGTAAACGTCCACCTGATATTCGTCTCTTTTCTCCCAAAGGTCGATCTGTGCCAGCGTCTGGTTGGTGAAAGAATTGCTCATCACAAACGAAGGATGGCCGGTGGCGCAACCCAGGTTTACCAGGCGGCCTTCGGCGAGCAGATACATGGAATGTCCGTCGGGGAAGACATATTTGTCAACCTGCGGTTTCACATTGATCTTTTTGATGCCCGGGAATTTCTCCAGTTTGGAAACCTGAATTTCATTATCAAAGTGACCGATGTTGCAGACGATGGATTCGTCTTTCATGGCGGCCATATGATCGATGGTAATGATGTCGCGGTTTCCGGTGGTGGTCACGAAGATGTTGCCTTCCTTCACCGCTTCTTCCATGGTGGTGACTTCAAAACCTTCCATCGAAGCCTGCAGCGCACAGATCGGATCGATCTCGGTCACGATCACACGGGCACCGTAAGCGCGCATGGATTTGGCAGAGCCTTTACCCACATCGCCGTATCCGGCAACCACCACTACTTTTCCGGCGATCATCACGTCGGTAGCTCTTTTGATCCCGTCGGCCAGTGATTCGCGGCATCCGTAAAGGTTATCGAATTTCGATTTGGTTACGGAGTCATTCACGTTGATGGCCGGAACCAGCAGCGTTCCGTTTTCTTTCATCTGATACAAACGGTGCACCCCGGTGGTGGTTTCTTCCGAAACACCCTTCCATTCTTTGACAGTGTTGTGCCATTTATTAGGTTCTTCTGCCAGCGTTTTCTTCAACAGGTTCAGAATTTCCGTTTCTTCTTCGCTCGTAGGTTCCACATCCAGCGTAGAAGCATCTTCTTCGGCAGCATACCCTTTGTGGATCAGCAGGGTGGCATCACCACCGTCGTCCACGATCAGGTTCGGGCCTTTTCCTTCCGGGAAGGACAATGCCTGGTTGGTGCACCACCAGTAATCTTTCAACGTTTCACCTTTCCAGGCAAAAACAGGCGTTCCCTGTGGATTTTCGGGAGTTCCGTTCTTTCCAACTGCAATGGCAGCAGCAGCATGATCCTGCGTGGAGAAAATATTGCAGCTGGCCCAACGGACGTCAGCGCCCAGTTCCACCAGAGTTTCGATCAACACTGCGGTTTGAATGGTCATGTGCAACGAACCGGTAATGCGGGAACCTTTCAAGGGTTTGGAGGCACTGTATTTTTCGCGCAGTGACATCAGGCCGGGCATTTCTTTCTCGGCGATTTCTATTTCTTTTCGGCCCCAATCGGCCAGATGAAGATCAGCAACTTTAAATTCCAATTTTGTTAAGGTTTTTGTGTCAGACATAATGTGTGATTTGTTTTTAAATTTTTGCAAAAATAAGGAATTTTTGGGTTAGTGATTTCCTACTGGCATCCCTTTTCTTGTCCTCCTTTATGCTTAAAATCCGAGGGTCAAAAAAAATTAGCCTCGAATGCATGAATTATCTTGAATATATAAATTCCTACGAATGAATTCAGATTCACCAAAATGGTGAATCTGAATTCGTACCAATTCGTGTAACCTGCCCGCCGGCCGGCAGGTTTGTGGCAACAAAAGAGGCCTTTGCCGGTAACGTTGTAAACAAAAATCGTCAAAACTTAATAACCAGCCCCAGCCGTATCATTTGTGAATAAACCTTAGGCGAGTAAGGCATGGGTTCAGCCCCAATCGCTCCCGCTTCATAATTGGTGAGGCCGTAGGAATAACCTATCAGGAGGCCGATATGCTTATAATAGTTGATAAAATCGACACGCAACCGGCTGTCAACCTTGGGTTTGACTCTTTTTAATTTCGTGTCATAATTTCCCTGACTTGTATGTACCGTAGCCTTTTCTTCACTGCTACTGCAAAACCCGAAATCCGAACCAACCGTTAAATCGGTTTTAATTCCATGGATGATGTGCATCCTGGCGCCTAAAAACGGGTGAAAATTAAAAAACCGGTTTGTCAAAATTGTTTTGCTGTTATTAGCAGGTACATTTTCTGTTGTCCAGACGTAATCAATTTTAATCTTGCTGGATAATGATTCATAACCGGCCTGAAGTCCATAGATAAAATGCCATTTCGTAACTCTTTGAGCCTGGAAAGTAATTCCGTAAGAAAATCCGCTTTCCCGGCCATAAGGATTGTTCGTATAACCCGTGTGATTTGTATAACCATTGTACCAAGTTGAACTCCCGGCATCGGATCCCCTGAAAGAGAAAAATCCCGAGGTTAGTTGTACGGAATATTCCGTGGTCTGTCCAAAAATCTGAGCCGAAAAAAGGGCAATCAAAATTAAAAGAAAGGTGCGTTTCATTGTAAGGTTTTTTAAATAGTTCATACAGTATTGTCTCTTATTTCTGTTTTTACTTTACATTTCTACCAACACCCTGTTTTATTCCCTTTGCTTGTGAATTATTATATAGCGGTAAGTACCACTTTTCCAAACCAACCTGCCATTATACCAAAATTTTGGGATGGTTATTAAAGAACCGTTATCTTCATACTGAAAAGGAGACGTGATAGTATCAATTTCATTAGTAGACAATTGCAAATAAAAAAAATCTGCGGGTGGAAAAATCCTGAAACGATACAACCCTGAATCCGGATAATATACGGCTTTCATATAGCCATAGGGGTCATCCATATTCGCTTGAAAATAAAGTGTCTTTTTACCGTTTTTCATATAATACAATCTAAAATTGTCAACATTATACGACAACGGATTATCAGGATTTAACAAATCGTTTCCGTATTGATCAACATACGAAATGTCCATAAAAGTCTCAACAGTAGTTTTTGCAAACATGACTCTTTTTTTTTGTTTACTACAAGAAAATAAGAGAAAGATGAAAATTCCTAAAAGGAAAACTATTTTTTTCATAACTGATTATTTTAAGGTTGAATATTCACTACAACTTCACTGCCAGTATAAAAGTTTTGAACTTGTCCATTAAGAGTTGGATCAAATTCATTAAACCCAAACCAGCCATCTTGATCTCCATCCCATCCCCAATTCATATGGAAAAGTAACACTTCGTCTCCCATCCCATTTGGAAGGCAAAAAAGTTGATCTTTATATCCATCACACACCCAGGCGTGGTCAGCATTACCAAAGATAACAGGTTCATAAGCATCAATGTTATTCTTCACTACATCATAGTTACTTGTACCATCATAGTTAACCAATTGTGCACTTTCATAACCAAAATAATTCTTCAAAGCAGGAGCAATGTTATTCATAGAAGCCGATGATCCGAAGCAACCATAATTCATATTGACAGCAGAAGGAGAGCCAATATCTCTCATCAATGTAGCTGTAGCCGTGGTTCCGTAAGTATCTGGCATTCCTGACCAATTATAAGAAGCCGGATAATTATGATATTTCATTACCTGTGCCATTGCTGTGGCTACGCAACCCGTTACCGCATGGTAACAATTGCCTGGGCTGGAACAATCCGGCAATAGGGAATTATATCCGCAACCTTGTCCCCAGGTAGTCTGCAACAAGGGTCCCTTCGTGTAATAAAAAGGATGGCACCCATTATCCGGAGGAGCGTTTTTTAATCCAGGTTGTTCTTCCCATAAAGCCTTCATTTCTGCACTCTGTTTTAAATCAAGTTTCCTTATCTCTTTTATCCCGTTTTCTGTTGCTTTAATCCAATAGCCAAGACCTGTTTGATTCAGCATATTTTGGTCCATCTTAAAGTGGTGATTATTAGAAAATGCCAAAATTGGCTGTATTCTGTTATCCCCCGATATAATTGCAAAACCCGTGCTATCGTAATTAGTGATATAGAGAAGGGGGTTGCCATCACTATCTTTAATTGCCTTAATAGACTTAACTTTTCTTGACGCGATGGAAGATTTCAATCCCATAGTAACATTTGCTGAAAGGTTAATATTCCTTGCAACAAATAAAGCCTGGCTTTGTGTGACAATGTTATTTGAACTTTTTTTTGGTGAAAGTGAATTAGATTTTTGACTACAAGAATAAACTAGTACACCAAAAATCATAATTATAAAAAGAGTAGTTATTTTAGCAAAATTTAGGTACTGCTTTTTACTTTTAAAGTTTATTATTTTTTTCATGGTTTATATAATTGTTTAAATTTAAAAAAGTGTGAGAAATTTTGATTTGTAAATCAAGATTTTTTAGGGCGGGAGCCAATATTTGATTAACTTTAAAGACATAGTTAATTAGTGGGTTAACTAATGGACGCCTAAAAATACAATTTTTTTAAAAACAAAGCAATTTTTTATTTTTTCTAAAAGAGTTGTTGTGTACATGAAAATTTTTCAAAAAGGACTCCCACCTTATTACAAGGGAGAAAATGGCTTCAACATTGCAGCCATGAAAGAGTAATACACAAACGTTTGCTTCTGAATATCTCTATTTATAAAATTTAAAGAACATTATAATTTAAACCCGCTCATATAGAACCGGATATCAGATAAAATTGCTATTTTTGTATCCGTAATTCAAATCCTTCCTTTTGGTAAGGTATTTTGATTTATGTAGAAGGGTGGAGAGATTAGGCTCTGTGAATCCCTGGCAACCTACCTGGTAAAGGAAAAGGTGCCAATACCTAACCTGCCCGCCACAGGCGGATGGGAAATAATAAATTAAAGCGCTTACTCATGAAAAACAAGATGTACGAATATCCTCTCCTCTCGGTTTAAACTGCGTTTGGATCGGTGATAGGATTTCAGGGTACTTGTTGCCCTGGGACGGTATATCTCTCAACGAATGGTAAAAAAGATGAAATCTAATATAAAAGACGAAATACAAAAGCGGGTGCTGGTGCTGGATGGTGCCATGGGCACGATGATCCAGCAATATCATCTCGAAGAAGATGATTTTCGCGGATCACGATTCAAAGACTGGAAAAGGCCGCTCAAAGGCGATAACGACCTGCTGAACCTGACCCAGCCGCAGATCATTCAGGAAATTCACGAACAATATCTCGAGGCCGGTGCCGATATCATCGAAACCAACACCTTTAACGGGACGCGGATTTCACAAAGTGATTACGGCATGGAAGCGGCGGTTTACGAGATCAATCTGAATGCCGCCCGCACGGCCCGTGGGGCTGCGGATAAATATACCGCACTCAATCCGCAGAAACCCCGCTTTGTCGCCGGTTCTATAGGACCGACCAACAAAACAGCTTCCATGTCACCGGATGTGAATGATCCCGGCTTTCGGAACGTAAGTTTTGACGACCTTGTTGCCAATTACTACGAACAGGCTTCTGCTTTGCTGGAAGGCGGTGCAGATGTGCTGCTGGTGGAAACCATCTTCGATACCCTGAATGCGAAAGCGGCGCTGTTTGCCATCAATCAGATCATTCAAGAGCGCAAGAAGAAGAACGGCGGGACAGTTGAAAAGATACCTGTGATGGTCTCGGGCACCATCACCGATGCCAGCGGACGCACCCTGTCGGGACAGACGCTGGAGGCCTTTTTCACCTCCATCAACCATATCGACCTGCTCAGCGTTGGGCTGAACTGTTCCATGGGAGCCGAACAAATGCGCCCTTACCTGGCCGAGTTGTCGCAGATCGCCCCGTTCCCGGTCAGCGTGTATCCCAATGCCGGGCTGCCCAATCAGTTTGGAGAATATGATGAAACGCCCCAAAAAATGGCCGGACATATCAAGGATTTTCTTGATAATCGTTATGCCAATATTGTGGGCGGCTGCTGCGGTACTACGCCCGATCACATCCGGGAACTGGTGAAGCTTGCCGAAAAAGCTGAAAAGAGAGCCATTCCTGAAAAAAACCACGTTACCCAACTCAGTGGTCTGGAACCCGTCAAAATAGAAAAGGAAAAGAATTTTGTAAACGTCGGTGAACGGACCAATGTGAGCGGTTCGCGGCGTTTTGCCCGTTTGATTCGGGAAGGAAAATACGAAGAGGCTCTTTCGGTGGCCCGCGATCAGGTGGAAAACGGAGCGCAGATCCTGGACGTCAGCATGGACGACGGCATGTTGGATGCGGAAAAGGAAATGGTGCGTTTTCTCAATATGCTGGCTTCGGAACCCGAAATTTCCAAACTGCCCATCATGATCGATTCTTCCAAATGGGAAGTCATCGAAGCCGGTCTGAAATGTATTCAGGGAAAAGGTATCGTAAATTCCATCAGTCTGAAGAACGGGGAAGAGGAATTCCTGGAACATGCCCGGAAGATCAAAGCTTATGGCGCTGCCACAGTGGTGATGGCCTTTGATGAACAGGGGCAGGCCGCGTCGCTGGACCGACGGATCGAGATCTGCCAGCGGGCCTATGACTTGCTGACGCAGAAAGCCGGTTTCCCTCCGGAAGACATTATTTTCGACCCCAACATCCTGGCCATCGGTACCGGCATGGACGAACACAACAACTACGCCGTCGATTATATCAAAGCTACCCAATGGATCAAGGAAAACCTGCCGTATTGCAAGGTCAGCGGAGGTGTGAGCAACCTTTCATTTTCGTTCCGGGGCAACGACCCTGTCCGGGAAGCCATCAACTCCGTGTTCCTGTACCATGCCATCAAAGCCGGTATGGATATGGGAATTGTGAATCCCGGCATGCTGCAGATCTACGACGAGATCCCGGAAGATCTGAGAAATCTTGCCGAAGATGTGGTGCTGAACCGGCGCAAGGATGCCACCGAAAGGATGCTGCTGTATGCCGATAAGATCAAAGACCAACACACCAAAAAGAACGAAAAAGAGGATGCCTGGCGTACCGATCCGGTGGAAGAGCGGTTGAAACATGCGCTGGTGAAAGGCATCACCGACTTTATTGAACAGGATGTGGAAGAAGCCCGTCAGAAACTGCCCCGCGCCCTGGACGTCATCGAACAGCCGCTGATGGCCGGTATGAATGTGGTCGGCGACCTGTTCGGCGACGGAAAGATGTTTCTGCCTCAGGTGGTGAAAAGCGCCCGGGTGATGAAAAAAGCCGTTTCCTATTTACTGCCGTATATAGAGGCTGAAAAAACCGGAGGCCTTTCCAATGCGGGAAAAGTGGTACTGGCAACGGTGAAAGGCGATGTGCACGACATCGGAAAAAATATTGTGGGCGTCGTGCTTTCATGCAATAACTACGAAGTGATCGACCTGGGGGTGATGGTTCCTGCCGAAAAGATCCTGGAAGTCGCGGAAAATGAAAAGGCCGATGTCATCGGCCTGAGCGGTCTGATCACCCCTTCGCTGGAAGAAATGGTACACGTGGCGTCCGAGATGAAACGCAAAGGGATGAAAACCCCGCTGCTCATTGGCGGTGCTACGACCTCCTCCATTCATACGGCGGTAAAAATTGCTCCGGGATATGATGAACCGGTGATCCACGTCCGTGATGCCTCCAAGGTGACCGGCGTACTGAGCCGGTTATTTTCGCAGGCAGATCACGCCACTTTCGTGAAGGAGATCGAAGAAGATTATGAAAGATTGCGTCAGCAGCATCTCGGAAGACAACAGGAAAAGAAATACATCAGCCTGGATGCCGCACGGCAGAACCGGTACAAAGGAGCATGGGCCGCCGACATCATCGACAAACCCAACAGGATCGGGAACCGCTATTTTGAAGATTTCCCGCTGGAAGAATTAAGACCGTATATCGACTGGACTTTCTTTTTTCATTCCTGGAGGCTCAACGGCAAGTATCCAGCCATTTTCGACGATCCCGTCAAGGGCGAGGAAGCCCGGAAACTATTTGATGACGCCCAGCAAATGCTGGACCAGATCATCTCTGAAAAATGGCTTCAGGCCAAAGGAGTGGCCGGCATTTATCCGGCCAACGCCATCGGTGACAGCGTGGAGATCCAAACAGAAAAAGGGGAAATCATTCCTTTTCATTTTCTGAGGAATCAGGAAGAAAAGGAACCCGGGTATCCCAACCTTTGTCTGGCGGATTTCATCGCTCCGAAGGAGACACAAATACAGGATTACCTCGGGTTTTTTGCCGTGACGGCAGGCCTGGGCATCGAGGAACACATCAAACGATTTGAAGCCGATCACGACGATTACAATGCCATTATGCTGAAGGTGATGGCCGACCGGCTGGCGGAAGCCTTCGCTGAAAAGATCCACGAGACGGTGCGGAAAGAATTGTGGGGGTATGCTGCCGATGAGAATCTGCCCATGGAGCAGATCATCCGGGAGAAATACCGGGGCATCCGCCCGGCACCGGGATATCCGGCCTGTCCGGAACATTCGGAAAAGGAAAAGCTTTTCGACCTGCTGAAGGCTTCCCAAAAGGCCGACATCCTCCTGACGGAAAATTTTGCCATGTACCCGGCCGCTTCGGTAAGCGGATACATCCTGGCGCACCCCGACTCGCAGTATTTCAATGTGGGCCGTATTTTACCGGACCAGGTGAAAGATTATGCCGAAAGAAAGGGAATCAGTGAAGAGCGGGTTAAGGTGTTGCTGAATGCGAATTTGGCCTAATGATGAATTCCAAAGAAGAGTTTAAAATGCAATACGAGTTTGCTTACAACCTTAAGAATAGGATGATTGGTTTTCAAAAAAATATAAAATAGATATAAAAATAACCTGATAGTCTTCAGACTTCGGTCTTAGGACTTCTGGCTCGAAATTTCGAAATGCATGGATGAATTAAAAGTAACAGAGTATATAAACCGGTCGGAGAAGACACTTTTTTCGTTTGAGTTGTTGCCTCCGTTGAAGGGACAGAATTTCGATTCCACTCAGGAAGCCATCGACCCGCTGTTGGAGTTTGATCCGGCTTTCATCAACATCACCTACCACCAGGAAGAGGTGGTTTATGATGCTTTGCCCAACGGGCTGATGAAAAAGCGGGTGGTCAGAAAACGGCCGGGGACGGTGGGCATTTCGGCGGCCATCAAATTCCGTTATGGGATCCCCGTGGTGCCTCACATCATTTGCGGCGGCTTTACGCGCGAAGAGACCGAAAACGCCCTGATCGACCTGAATTTTCTGGGGGTCAAAAACCTGCTGGTGGTGCGCGGTGACCCGCAGGACGGACAGAAAGTGTTTATCCCCGAGCCCGAAGGGAATGCCCATTCCATAGACCTGGTGGAACAAATTGCCAAACTCAACCGGGGAGAATTTCTGGAAAAAGAACTCAAAAATACCCGCTCCACGGATTTTTGCATCGGCGTGGCCGGATATCCGGAAAAACATTCCGAATCGCCCAACCTGGAGAGCGATCTGCACTTCCTGAAAAAGAAGGTAGAGGCCGGTGCGGAGTATATCGTGACCCAGATGTTCTTTGATAATCAGAAATATTTTGATTTCGTCAAAAACTGCCGGGCCAAGGGGATTGACGTGCCGATTATTCCGGGATTGAAGCCCGTGTCGACCTTGTCGCAAATGGCATCCTTACCCAAAACCTTCAATGTGGACATGCCCGAAGCGTTGGTAAAAGAGATCCTGAAATGCAAAAACAACAGCGAAGTCCGGCAGGTAGGGGTGGAATGGTCCATCCAGCAGGCAAAAGAGTTGCTGAAATTCGGTGTTCCAGTGCTGCATTTTTATACCATGGGCAAATCCGATAACATCCGGAAGATTGCCAGTGAGATTTTTTAAATCCCTGGAGTAGCCCGTATGCTGACGAAAAACTTGGATCTTACCCAAAAGACGCAATCAGCGCAAAACCTGATACGACATTTTTTTTACATTTGCTGAAACTGAAGGCATGAAAACACTCGACCGGTTTCTGACATCCCAAAAACAACTCGCCGTGCTGATAGACCCGGACAAACTTTCGGATCAGCAGTATGCGGAGGTAAGTAAAATTGCTGGTGAAGCCGGTGTGAATTTTTTGTTTGTCGGGGGAAGCCTGCTGACCAGCGACACCTTGTTCCGTTGTATTCGTACCCTGAAAGAAAACAGCGACATTCCCGTAATTTTGTTCCCGGGGAACACCTATCAGATCAGCCGCAATGCGGATGCCATTTTGTTCCTTTCGCTGATCTCCGGCCGCAATCCGGATATGCTGATCGGGATGCATGTGATCTCGGCACCGTATATCAAATTGAGCGGACTCGAAGCCATCCCGACGGGTTACATGCTGATTGACAGCGGGAAACCTACATCGGTGACTTACATGAGCAATTCCATGCCCATCCCCCGCGATAAAAAGGACATCGCCGCCTGTACTGCCATGGCCGGCGAGATGTTAGGCTTGCGACTGATTTACATGGATGCCGGCAGCGGGGCAGATGAGACCATTTCGGAAGAAATGATCCGTTTTGTGAAAGGCTCCATCGAAGCACCGCTGATCATCGGTGGCGGCATCAAGAGTCCGGAAATTGCAGAAAAAATATTGATGGCCGGAGCCGATACGATCGTCATCGGAAATCATTTCGAAAAGAATCCCAAAGAGATCTTCGACTTTATGGACGTGGTCCGTAAAGTGAATGCACAATAAACTCTTTCCTTAAAGAAATAGAAATGAGATTGCTTCTCCCGATAAATCGGGATCGCAAGGACGCCGTTTTTTTATTTAGGTGTTTGTTAATAAAGAAGACGTCATCGCGAGGAGGTGACCGACGAAGCGATCTCTATTATAAGAGAATCTATTTTATTAGCTCCAGCCTTAGCATGTTCAGTGCTGCCAGTGCAGCACGACGGATGTTCCTGCCGCGGTGTTCTCCGAAATGGAATTTCTGTGAAATGACGCCTTCGGGTCCTGCCAGAGCGATCCAGGTAGTTCCTACGGGTTTTTCTTCCGTTCCGCCGTCGGGGCCGGCAATGCCGGAGGTGGCCATTGCATAGTCCGTTTTCAGCCGCTCCCGGGCTCCGGTGGCCATTTGTTCCACCACGTCCCGGCTGACGGCGCCATGCGTTTCCAGCGCGTCGAACGAAACTCCCAGCTGGCCAATCTTGACGTCATTGGAATAGGAGATGATGGATCCCATGAAATACTCCGAGCTTCCGGGAATGCTGGTGATCAAATGGGCAATATAACCGCCGGTGCAGCTTTCTGCAGTAGCTACGGTTTTTCCTTTTTCCTTTAAAAGATTTCCAACCGCTTCTTCCAGCGTCATGTCATCATATCCGTAAATCACTTCCGGAACGATTTCTTTCAGCACCTCTGTCAACCGTTCTAATTCAGTTTCCAGTACCTTTTTGTCGGGGCCTTTTGCCGAGAGGCGCAATCTAACCAAACCCGGTTGGGGCAGGTAGGCCAGTTTGATATGGGAAGGCAGACCGTCTTCCCAGTCTTTGATCTTGGCAGCCAGAAAAGATTCGCCCACACCCGTGGTCATAATGGTTTTATGAACCACCGCGCCCAGTTTGAAATGTTTGGCCAGCCTGACGATCACTTCCTCAGAAAAAAGCGCCTTTAATTCATAGGGAACCCCGGGCAGTGAAACAAATACCTTATCGTCTTTTTCAAACCACATGCCGGGGGCCGTGCCGTTGTTATTCTGCAGCGGAATGCATTTCTCAGGGATCATAGCCTGCATTTTGTTGACTTCGGTTACTTCATAATGACGCAAGGCAAAGATCTTTTTTACGTTTTCAAAAGTGCCTTCATCGAAAACCATCTCCGAGTTAAAATACTCAGCCAGAGATTTTTTAGTGATGTCGTCCTTGGTGGGTCCCAGGCCGCCGGAAATGAGGATGATCTCTGCCCGTGCCGAAGCTTCATCCAGGGCGGTTTTGATGGCCTGGTCGTCGTCGGCAATCGCCGTGATCTGAACCACCGAAATCCCAGCCTTGTTCAGTTCGGATGCCAGCCAGGAAGCGTTGGTATTCACCACCTGCCCGATCAGCAACTCATCGCCAATATTGATAATCTCAGCATTCATCTGTCTAATTTTTTAACTTTGCAAAGGTAATTGAATAATTTTTGAACAATGATGTTAAAAAATGCTGAATTGGTACTCAACACCGACGGGAGTGTTTACCATCTGAAACTGAATCCGGGAGAGGTCGCCGAAACCATTATGCTGGTCGGTGATCCGGGTCGTGCCAAGTTGATTTCCACCTATTTTGATGACATTGAACTTGCCAGTCAAAACCGGGAAATTAACACGTTTACAGGCACCTACAAAGGGAAGAGGCTGACCGTTATGTCCACCGGGATGGGTCCCGACAACATCGAGATCGTCGTAAATGAGTTGGATGCGTTGTTCAATATTGACTTTAAAACCAAAACCCCGAAAGAAGAAAAGCAATCGCTGAATCTGATCCGTATCGGGACTTCGGGCGCCTTGCAGGCTGACATCGGTGTGATCGAATCCTACGTGGTTTCGGAATACGCCATTGGTCTGGACGGACTGGCTTATTTCTATGAAGACGGCCCGAATGTGATCGAGAAAGACATGACGAGCGGTTTTATCGGATACATGCAATGGGATGAGGACCTTCCGAAACCTTATGCCATCAGGGGCTCCGAGTATTTGCTGGAAAAACTGGGTCAGGGTTGGTTTAAGGGCATTACGCTGACAGCCCCCGGATTTTACGCCCCACAGGGACGGGAACTCCGGCTGAAAGTAAAAGATAAGACCATCATCGACCGTGCCTGCCGTTACGAATACAAAGGCTATGTGGTGAGTAATTTCGAGATGGAGACTTCCGCATTGTACTCGCTTTCCGCGATGCTGGGCCATGAAGCCATGACGGTTTGCGACATCATTGCCAACCGCATCACCGACGATTTTAATCCCAATTACAAGGAAAGCATGAAGCACCTCATCCAGCAAATGCTGGACCGGTTGGTTGATTTATAATTTTCTTAAGCAGGGTTGATTTCCTGGTACGTACGTTCACAGAAACTTTCGATGGCCGGAAAAATTTTTTCCGGGGCTTCGATGTAACCCGTATGCCCGACGCTGTCCAGGATGATGCCCTCGCAATTTCTGGGCAGGCTCATCTGATTGGTGATCTCAGGCATTGACGCTCTGGAATCTTCTTTCCCGACGACAAAAAACACCGGAACGTTAATTTTCTTCAGCAGTTCACGTGAATCTTCGCGCTCTGCCATTCCTGCCAGGGCGGCGATGATGGCCTCGGCCGAAGTCTTGTCGGCAAGCTGCTTGAGTGCTTCGATTTCGCCCGTGAACCGATGGACGTTTTCAGGTGCAAAAAGTCCGGGCATAAAATTGGCGATGAAGCTTTTATGGTTTTTCTTAACGGCTTCGATGGTCCGTGCACGATGGGCTTTGGCCTCGGGCAGGTCCGCGGCAGCCTGTGAATGGAACAACACGATCCCGGCCAGTTTATCCGGGAACAACTTTGTGAAAGCCAAAGAAACATAACCGCCCATGGAATGTCCCACCAGGATAGCCCTGGAAACATTTTCAGCCACCAGTACCGCTTTCACCGCCTGGGCCATGAAATCCATAGTGTGAACCGTATTGTAAAGTGAAGACTTTCCAAATCCCGGAAGGTCGATGGCCAGGGTCTTGAAACGGTGACTCAGGGATTCGGCAAAGGCATCCCAGACATGCAGGTTTACCGGAAATCCGTGGAGCAGGACCACGGCCGGGCCTTGGCCCTGAATCGTGTAGTTGAGGGTTTTCTCTTGCCAGACCAGATGTTTTTCCATGGGGCGATTTTTAAATTCAGCTTAAGTGACACACAAAATTACAAGATAAAAGCCTTGGCTGTTCTGAAAATGGCAATGAATTCGGAACTCAGTGCTTGAAATCCATCCTGTAAATGAAAAACAACGACGCGAAGATCACGATCATGAAAAGGGAGAAAAAGGGAAGGAATCCGAAATGTTTGATGATCCAGCCTCCTGCCAGGGGGAAAATGGCCGGCAGGATGTTGCCCGCCCCGGCAATTCCGGTGTAAAGCGCCCGGTTGGTGTTTCCTGAGATCTCCAGCAAGACGCCGTTCATGGAAATATTGTAAGCCGTATAGATGATCCCGCCGAAAAAGAAGACAATGGCCAGTGAAGGAATCGGGAAGGGCAACAACAGGATCAGCGGGCTGATAAAAGTCAGCAGTGCGCCGCCGTAAAGCAGGTAGCGGTATTTGTATCTCCCCGACAGGAAAAATAACAGAAAACCGGTGGCTACGGTCCCGATGATCTTGATGAGCAGCATCCAGCCGGTGTCGCTGCTTTGTGTATGATACATTTGTTTGCCAAACAAAATGATGAACGGCAGAAACGAAATGCTGATGCCCATGGTGTTGATAAACCCCAAAAAATATTTCAGCTGGGGATTTTGCCGCCATTCTTCGCGGATCAGCTTTATAAAGTGGCCCGGACTCTGCACCGAAAGTCGGGAGGGAATCACTTCCTTGATGTTCCAAAATCCGAGAGAAGCAATAAACAAAGAGGCAAATGCGATCAGGAAAAGGTACCCGTAATTGTCGGGATAACCCCATAAAGAAAGGATCTTTTTGGCAGCCATGGCTGCCAAAAACAGGACGATCCCATTGATGACCTGCCGGATAGAAAAGAACGATTTCCTGGACTCTGATAACACCGATTTTCCCAGGATATCGGTGTAGCTGACATTGGCAAAAGCACCGCTGAAAGAGAAAAGACTGATCAGGATAAAGATCAGCCATATAATCATCGGATGCGACAGATGAGGCGAATAGATCAGCATCAGGCCCATGCCCAGCAGTGCCAGAATGCGGGCGTTGATGCCCAGCAGCAGAAAATTCCTCTTATAATGATAGTTGCTGATGAACGGTGCGAAAAACAACTGGGTGAAACTGGATCCCCCCACCATGATGGCGGTCATGATACCGATCTGGATGGCAGAGCCTCCGGCGTCCACCAGCATGGCGGGAATGATGGTGTCCACATCCATGAACGGCCGCGAAAGTGCAAAGAATGTGGCATGCCATAGAAAGGAGTAGAAATTATTCCTGGATATTTTCGGCGTCAGTTCCATTTTGTGAAAAAATAGCAGACAAATATAGGGAAGATTGGAATCAAAAAACGACGGGAAGGAAGAAAGGTAAAACAACAAAGCCTCCGCGAATGCGGAGGCTAAAGTTGCCCGACCAGGGCTCGAACCTGGACTCTTCTGATCCAGAATCAGACGTGTTGCCAATTACACCATCGGGCAATGAGGGTGCAAAAGTAAAAAATTCTTTTTTTGAAGTTGCTTGTAATGAAAAAAATTTCGGATTAGAATTCCAAATTCAGCGGTGTCCTCGGGAAAGGGATCACATCGCGGATGTTGGTCATGCCGGTCATGAAGAGGATCAGCCGTTCAAAACCCAGCCCAAAACCGGAATGCGGCACCGTTCCGAATTTCCGCGTATCCAGATACCACCACATGGTGGATTCGGGAATGTTCAGTTCTTTGATCTTGGAATACAACTTCTCGTAGCTTTCTTCACGTTGTGTACCGCCGACGATCTCCCCGATCTGCGGGAACAGGATGTCCATGGCACGTACCGTCTTGCCGTCGTCGTTCTGTTTCATGTAAAACGCCTTGATGCTCGCGGGATAATCCGTCAGGATCACGGGTCTTTTGAAGTGTCTTTCCACGAGAAACCGTTCGTGTTCCGACTGCAGATCGGCGCCCCAGCCTTCGATCACGTATTGGAACTGTTTCTTTTTGTTGGGTTTGGAATTCATCAGGATGTTGATGGCTTCCGTGTAAGTTACCCGCGCAAACGGCTCGTCCAGGACAAATTTCAGCTTTTCGATGAGCTCCATGGAACGTTCCTCGGCCTTTTTGTTCTTTTCCTCGTCCTGCAACCGTTTGCTCAGGAATTCCAGATCTTCGCGGCAATGTTCCAGGTAACCACCCTGGACATGGAACATCCGCCGAAAAATCCCGACGGCACCATCGACTACAAAAACGATTTCTTCGGAAAGGCCGCCAACCTGACGGTCTCGGGTCAGCTGGAAGGCGAACTGGCTGCGCTGGCGCTTTCGAACATCTATACTTTCGGTCCCACATTCCGTGCCGAGAATTCCAATACCACCCGCCACCTGGCCGAGTTCTGGATGATCGAACCGGAAATGGCCTTTTACGATCTGACCGACAACATGGATCTGGCGGAAGACCTGCTGAAATATGTGGTGAAATACGGACTGGACCATTGCCAGGAAGACCTGGAATTCCTGAGCAAGCGGTTACAGGAAGAAGAAAAAAACAAAAAGGCCGAGGAACGTTCCATGGAACTCATCGAAAAGCTGAATTTTGTGCTGGACGAGCCTTTTGCCCGGGTTACTTATACAG
>JBJKPL010000314.1:0-3576 GCA_046706345.1 Candidatus Sulfidibacterium sp. | reverse complement strand
GCCTCGGCTTTGAAATGATCCCATTGGACGGGCAGTCCCGCCTGTATCCAGGCATTGATGCCTCCCTGCAGGTTAAACACATTTTCGAAATGCTGGCCTTTCAGAAAATAGGCGACCTGCAAACTCCGGTTGCCGCTGTTGCACCCCACAATGAGCTCCCGGTCGGCCGGGATCTCCCCGAAACGCAGGGTTAACTCACTCATTGGGATCATCAGCTGACCCGCCACATCAAAATTAAACATTTCTATCTCTTCCCATTCCCGGATGTCCAGGAGCAACGCACCCTGCCGGATCCGCTCATACGCGGCCGACACATTGATCTCTTCTACTGTAAAATTCATGATTCAGGCTTTTTATAACCAATATTCCTCGTTTGGGTCAGGTTAACTGTTTCTTTTACACAACCGTAAACAGTCATCCAACCCTTTTTATTGATTTATAATTATTAATTATAAGTCACGCGGCAAAATTACACCTGAAAATGCTGGGATTCTAATGGTATTTTATTATCGATCATAACCATTAATTATAATTAAAAGTTATGAATATGAAGTCAGAATCTTTATGTTCAGACAAAAGAAACCAGGAAGAAAGAAGGCTTTCAGAAATCAAAAAGAGGGAAAGAAACGGGTTTTCAGGTATTATCCAAAGGCTACCAGCACCCGCAGGGCTTCTTCAATTTTTTGGGCGCTGATGAGCTTCTGCGCATAGCGGTGGACTTTTTCCTGCTGGTCGGGAGCTCCTGCGATTTCCGCTGGAAGGACAACCTGGTTCAACTCCGCTTCCGTGGGCAGATTTTCGACATTCCCCAGGATTCCCAGGTCATTTCCGGTAAGGATTGTGCTGAATCGCACCGATTCAGGCAGGCTGTCTACGCCGATCCCAATGGTTGTCAACGGTTTTTTCACGGTAAAAACGGCATCACCCGAAGCCCTGACATAATAATTGCTTCCGAGCCTGCCGACGATATCCAGTTTCTGAGGGTCGATCAGGCCGTTTTCATCGAGGATGCTTTCATCCACATGGATGGTGACGGCTTCGCAGATCACGAGATTGGCAGATCCGGGCAGTCCGCTGGTTTCGATGATATCCCGGACCCTGCACTCCAATTGAAAAGGGGATTCCCCGACGCGGAATGGCCGCACCGAAACAGCCTTCACGGGTGTGAGGCCGGATTTCACAAATTCATTCATCCCTTTGGGATACACCGTACTGGACAGGCTGGTCTGTTGCACCATGGCATAGGTCACTGCGTTGATGACCACTTCAGGAACCTCTTTCAGGTTCTCGAAGGTATGCTTGGTTGCGCCGTCGCGCCCGCGTCGCGACGGTGAAAAAACCAGGGTGGAGGGATTCACGCCGAAGGTATTAAAACAGCTGAACGGGGACAGGTTGGGATTTCCGTCCTTGTCTACGGTACTCGCCAACGCGATGGGTCGCGGCGTGACGCCGCCCAGCATGATCTTATCAAGTTCTGAAGGTTTGTAATCTTTTGGATTGATCTGTATCATCAAAATTTATTTTTTCAAGTTTACACTGCAGGAAGGACCTGGACCCTACATTCCCCGAAACCGATCCTCAGTCCTTTGTGTTCGCAAAAAGCGCGCATGATCACCGTATCCCCGTCCTGGAGGAAAGAGCGTTCCGTTCCGTCTTTCAGTACCACGGGCCGGGTCCCGTTCCAGCTTAACTCCAGCAGGGAGCCAAAGGAATCGGGTGTGGGTCCGGAAATCGTTCCGGACGCATAAAGGTCCCCTACCCTCACATTACATCCGCTAACCGTCTGATGGGCGAGCTGTTGGGCCATATTCCAGTACATGTATTTAAAATTGGAATGGCAGAGCAGGTTTTCGTTACCGTTGTCGGGTTGGAGGAAAACCTCCAGTTGGATATCGAAGTTTTTCGGGCCGCTGAAACGAAGGTAAGGCAAGGCTTTCGGGTCCTGCTCCGGGCCCGGGACGCGGAAGGGCTCCAGCGCCTCCATCGTTACGATCCACGGCGAAACCACCGAGCCGAAGCTCTTGCTTAGGAAAGGTCCCAGGGGTACATATTCCCAGCGCTGAATGTCGCGGGCCGACAGGTCGTTGAAGATCAACAACCCGAAGATGTAATCCTCCGCTGTTTCTACAGGGATACTTTCTCCCAGCCGGGTTTCACTGCCTGTGACAAAAGCCATTTCCAGCTCAAAATCCAGACGCCGTGAAGGACTGAAAACGGGAAATGAGGCCCCTTCCGTTTTGATCTGCCCTTTCGGACGATGGATACCGGCGCCGGAAACCACGATGGAAGAACTGCGTCCGTGATATCCCACCGGGAGGTGTTTCCAGTTGGGAAGGAGGGCATTTTCAGGATCCCGGAACATCTTTCCCACATTGGTGGCATGCTCGACACTCGAATAAAAATCGGTGTAATCTCCAATGGCCAGCGGCAACAGCATTTGTACTGCCGATGCCTGATAAAGGGCTGCTGATCGTGCTTCCCGGTCAGATTGCAGCTCCATGTTATCCTTCGAAAGGAGTTCGATGATCCGTTCCCGAACCGACCGCGTGATTTTCTTACCCAGGGCAATGAAATCATTGAGGACAGGGGCGTAGAGCGGGCTTAAATCCTGGATCTCAAGCGTGTCAAAATATCCGAAATCTGCCAGTACGGATAGGTCAATCACCATATCACCGATACGGGTTGCCGGACGCGGCGGACTCTTGTAGGGTTTGATGATCCCGAAAGGAATGTTCTGCAACGGAAAGTCACTGTGATCCGGGACAACAATCCACGATTTTTTTTGATGGTCCATGATACGAATTTCTATGCTTTTTCTATTGGTTGCTAAAAATTGTTTTGCTATAAAGTTCCCCGGGCTTCCTGTTCTCTTTCGATGGCTTCAAAAAGGGCCTTGAAATTTCCTTTTCCAAAAGACCGGGCTCCTTTTCGTTCAATGATCTCGAAAAAGAAAGTGGGGCGGTCTTCCACCGGTTTGGTGAACAGCTGCAACAGATAGCCCTCGTCATCCCGGTCGATCAGGATCTTATTCTTCTTCAATTCTTTATGGTCTTCATCGATGGTGCCCACGCGGTCCCATACCTCCTCATAGTAAGCATCCGGTGTGGACAAAAAATCCACCCCGCGGCTTCGCTGTTCGCTGACCGTCCTTAAAATATCATCCGTGGCCATGGCAATGTGCTGCGGTCCCGGTCCGATATAGAAATCAAGGAATTCTTCCACCTGCGATTTCTTCAACCCCCTGGCAGGCTCATTGATGGGGAATTTGATCCGGAAATTACTGTTGGCCATCACTTTGCTCATCAAGGCGGTATATTCCGTCGAAATATCCTTGTCATCGAAGGAAATGAGCTGGTCGAAGCCCATGACGTCCCGGTAAAATTTCACTACCTGGTCCATCTGGCCTTCTTCCACATTTCCCACGATATGATCTACATACAACAGCCCCGTTCCGGGAGCTTTGTATACGGGATCCCACTTCACAAATCCGGGCATAAAAATACCATCATAATTTTTTCTTTCCACGAAAGTGTGGATGGTTTCGCCATAGGTTTTGATGGAAGCCACCACCACTTC
>JBJKPL010000313.1:0-10288 GCA_046706345.1 Candidatus Sulfidibacterium sp. | reverse complement strand
AGCCCAGCCGGTCGATGAAACCGCCGGAAGCGCCGGCATATTCAAAACAGGAAGGGGCTTCGTAGGACAGAATCTTGGGTTGACAGGCGGCAACGGAAGGCGCTGCATCCATCAGCTGGACCAGCGGTTCCAGCCATCCGTCCGTTACTTCAACGTCGGAATTCAGCAGGACGTAATAATCTGCCTCCACCTGGCTCAAGGCTTCATTGTAACCTCCGGCGAATCCACGATTCTTGTCAAACTGCAGCAATCTTACCTCAGGGAATTCCGCTTGCATCATCGGGACCGACGCATCGGTAGAACCATTATCCGCCACTACTACGGTAGCCCCTGCACTTTTCTCCAGAACCTGGGGAAGAAATTTCTTCAGGAAATCTTTTCCGTTGAAATTCAGAATTACAACCGCCGTTTTCTCCTTCACTGGTCTTTTGTTTAGCTATGCAAAAGTAAACTTAAATTTCTAAAGCAGTTGATGTAATTGAGGATTCGCCGGTTGGATCCGACCACTATAGATGGCTGTTTTATCGTTATTTAAAATTATTCTTTATTAGATATAAATTTTTATCTTTGCTCAATCGTTTGAAATAACTTGATCCCATGCAGGTAGAATATGTAGTTTTAGTGACAAAAGATGACAAACCACTCGGCACCATGGAGAAAATGGAGGCCCATGAAAAAGGGGTTTTGCATCGTGCCTTTTCAATATTCATCTTCAATTCCCGCAACCAGCTGCTGATGCAAAAAAGGGCGCTGGACAAATACCATTCCCCCGGCTTGTGGACCAATACCGTATGCAGCCACCCCCATTCTGGCGAAGAAGTACTGGCTGCGGCCAACAGAAGACTCCAGGAAGAGATGGGACTCCAATGCAGTATGTCCGAAACGTTTTCTTTTGTTTACAAAGCCGACGTGGGTGACGGACTGAAAGAACATGAATATGACCACGTCCTGACCGGCATCAGCGACGACGAACCGGTTCCGAATCCGGCGGAAGTGGCAGAATTCAAATATGCGGATTTTGACTGGGTTCTGAAGGATGTGGAAGGACATCCGGAAGAATACACCGAATGGTTCAAAATTGCCCTGAAAGAATTTGTGAAACGCAAGGTCCGTTTGTAGGCCGGTATTTCCGATCCCCTTTTTATTTGTTGATGATCCCCGAAAAGTCGGAGCTTTTGGGGAACTGGTAAACCCGCAGGTTAAATTCCGGGATGATGGCCAGTATATGGTCGAAAATGTCGGCCTGAATGTCCTCGTATTCGGCCCAGGCAGTGGTTTTTGTAAACACATAGATCTCGATCGGGATCCCTTTCTCCGTGGGTGCCAATTGCCTTACCAGGAATGTCATGCCCGAATGGATGTCTTCGCGGTGGTTCAGATAGGCCACCAGGTAAGCCCGGAAAATCCCCAGGTTGGTCAGCCGCCGGCCGTTGACAGGCTCCGAGAGATCGAAATCGCTGCTGGCATTGTATTGGGTGATTTCTTTCTCCTTTTTATCCAGGTGGGACTTCAGCAATTTAATTTTACGAAACTTCTTCATTTCAGCATCCGTCACAAAGTGCACGCTTTCCATATCGAAGTTGATGGCCCGCTTTATTCTCCTGCCACCGGATTCCACCATGCCGCGCCAGTTCTGGAACGAATCGGAGATCAGGCTGTAGGTAGGAACCGTACTGATGGTTTTGTCCCAGTTCTGGATCTTCACCGTGGTCAGGTTGATCTCCATCACCGTTCCGTCGGCCCCGTATTTGGCCACCGTTACCCAGTCGCCGATACTGATCATCTTGTTGAAAATCAGCTGCAGGCCTCCGATAAAACCCAGGATCGGATCCTTAAAGATCAACATCAGGATTGCAGAAAGCGTACCCAGACTGATGAACAAAGAGCTCAGGTCCTTTTGCAGGAACGTCCCGATGATGAAAAGCCCGCCGATAAAGAAGATGATGATCTTGATGACCTGAATCAACCCCTTGATGGGATGGTCTTTGGAAAAAGCAAAACGGTCGTAAAAACTGTTGATGGTGGACAGCACGCTGTCGACGATCAACAGAATGATGATCACAAAAAAAGCATTCGACAACAACGAGATCAGAGTGGTTAGCCCCTTGATATGCTGAATGATGTCTGTATTGTAATAATAGATCAGCAGGGCAGGGACCAGATAGGAAAGCCTCCTGAAAAACCGGTGTCGTACCAGCAGATCGTCGAATTGATTTTTGGACGCCTTCAGGATGGGGATGACCAGCTTTTTGATCAGTTTCCAGGTAATATAGTAGGCTGCAAACGAAGCGAGTCCCCACAGCAGGAACATCAGGATCTCGCCCAGATAAACAGCCGATTGCGATTCAATACCCAATTTCCCAAGTGCATGGATCAGCATTTGGGTCAGCGAAGTCAAGTAATTTCCCATGATGTAATTCCGAACTGGTTTTGATCCTGCAAAATTAGTTCAAATTGTTGGAAAAAGCCGAGCATTCCCGCATCCGGGCCATAGATTCCTGAGCGAAAGGTTTTTATTCTCCGCGTCAAATCCATGGGAATGCTACGCGGCCTCCCGATCAAAGTTTGGAAATGTATTCCAGGTATTTCTCGCGGATAAAAGTCAGTTTTTCGAGGGTGGCGCGATGATCATAGATCCTGACGATATCCATGATGCCGTTTTCGGTGTAGATGTAACCCAGCGCCGCATCAAAGTTGTTGTCCTCGATGTTGTACTTCAGGTTGAGCGTCATGGATTTGAAGTCTTTCCAGGTCAGATAACGCGGAATCTCCAGGTAAGAGAACCTTTCCTGATCCTGGTCCTCGAAGATGCCCTCGGCCATTTCCTGAATGTTGAAGAATTTCCGGATTTTCAGGATGGCGGAGACATTTTTCAGGTTTTTGTTTTTCATTGGCTCAATGCCGTGGTCCTGAAATTCATCCACCAGCGCCGTCAGATTGACACTTTTAATGTTTCGGACCCTGATGACATGGAAAGTTTCCAACGGATTGCTGATGGTTCCGGGTGCACCGTCAAAGCCGAAACGGATCGTTTTTTTGACGTCCATGATCGTTCGTACAATCTTTTCATCGCTGTATTCTTCTTTGGTGACCACGAAGAACGATTCCGGGTTGTAAACCTCAGGCAGGTTTTCCCCATGATAACCCGGAAAAGGCTGGGCTGTTTCAAGGATTAAATATTTGCTGTCCGTTTGCATCCCCGTGGAGGAAACCGATTCCTCCTTTGAAATCAGGCCCATGGATTGAATGGTTCTTTTCTCCATGTAAAATGATTTTGAAATGGTTCTATGCGAATATAAGAATTTATTCCTCCGGATGAGGCGTTCCGGCCAATAATTTCATGGAGGGATTAATGGGTTTAAAAACAGGAGAATAAATAGGAAAACGGAAAAAAACTGTTTGCAGATCCAGGTTTTTTCCTAAAGGTTTTGATATAATCCTTTATAATGGTGTGAAAATTTCACAATTCAAAAACGCTTTTGCCATTTAAAAAGCTTTTCGAAGAGCGTGATTTTAATTCAGAAATTATTGGGACATTTGTTAGATTATTTTTTGAGAAATCAAACGTTCAGGAACGGGCCGTGAACCGCCCCGGAATGAGTATCAATATTCAGGAAAAGAACCTTTGTATGAAAAAAAGAACTTTACCCGGTTTGCTATTCCTATTGGGGCTGTTGAGCCTGAGCCCGGCTGCATTAGCTCAAATTGCCAAACCGGTGCCCGTATTTCAATCTGATGTGAACAACCATTGGGTAGATTCGGTTTTCCGGAACATGAGCCCGGAAGAAAGGATTGGCCAGCTGATCTTTGTGGCTGCCTATTCCAATCGTGGCTTGAAGCACGAAGTAGAGATCACCGACCTGATCCGCAAATACAAGATTGGCGGTTTGATCTTTTTCAGCGGCACCCCTGATAAACAGGCGGGGTTGACGAACTATTACCAATCCCAATCCAAAGTGCCTTTGATGATCGCCATGGATGCTGAATGGGGCCTTCGCATGCGATTAAAAAATACGATCCATTTTCCCTATCAGATGGCCTTGGGCGCGATAAAAAACGATTCACTGATCTATGACATGGGGCAGGAGATCGGACGGGAGTTGCGGCGCATCGGAGTGCAAATGAACCTGGCGCCCGTGGTGGATATCAACAACAATCCCAACAATCCGGTGATTGGGTTTCGGTCGTTTGGGATGAACAAGATGAATGTAGCCCAAAAAGGCATTGCTTATATGAGGGGCTTGCAGGATGCGGGTGTGATCGCTACGGCCAAGCATTTTCCGGGTCATGGTGACACGGGAAAAGATTCGCATAAAACCCTGCCCGTGGTTCCTTTCACGCTGCAACGTCTCGATACCCTGGAGTTATATCCCTTTCGAAAAATGATCGATGCCGGGGTGGGGGCGGTGATGACCGCCCATTTGTATGTGCCCGCACTGGATCCCACACCGCACCTGGCTTCTTCGTTATCAAAACCCGTTGTGAGCGGGTTACTGAAAGGAAAACTGGGCTTTCAGGGCCTGGTGATCACGGATGCCCTGAACATGAAAGGGGTCACCAAATACTTCCCGCCGGGGGTGGTTGAAGTGAAAGCGTTGCAAGCGGGCAACGACGTCCTGGAATTTACCCAGAATGTACCGTTAACCATAAAATCCATTAAGGAAGCCCTGGCAAAAGGTACACTGTCGTGGGATCAGATCAACGCGAGCTGCAAGAAAATCCTGGCGGCAAAATACTGGGCCGGATTAAATCATTATCAGCCCGTTGATACAACGAATCTGGTGAAGGATCTGAATACGCCGGCGGCACAGGTGCTTGACCGGAAGCTGATCAAGGCCCTGTTGACCGTATTGCAGAACCGTGACAGCGTGATCCCGGTAGATCTTTCAAAATATCCGAGAATTGCTTCGATTGTCATCGGAGACTCGGTAGAAACCCCTTTTCAAAAAATGCTGGGCAATTATACCGATATCGACAATTTTTACCGGGCAACAAGCGATTCGGCGAAAGACAGTCTGTTGGTTACCAAATTAAAAGATTATGATCTCGTGATCGTGGGGGTGGATGAACACAGCCCTTTTCCCACGCGGAATTTCGGGCTTTCGCCTGATAAGATCCGATTTTTCCGTGAGCTCATGAAAAACCCGAACAATTTGGTCGCGGTGTTAGGAAATCCTTTCTCTATCAATAAATTAACGGGAATTCAAAAGGCAAAGAGCGTGGTTTTGTCGTACCGGAACGGCCAGTTGGCGCAGCAGTTGACCGCCCAGCTCATTTTTGGTGCCATCGGATCGCACGGGAATTTGTCCGTGCAATTGAACCAGTATGCATTGGGAATGGGAATTCAGGCTCCTGCGATCGGAAGGCTGGCCTATACCATCCCGGAAGAGGAGGGGGTTAATTCGGCGTATTTAAACCATGAAATTGACTCCATCGTCGATTTTGGATTGCTCCACAAGGCCTATCCGGGTTGTGAAGTGCTGGTGGCCCGGAACGGGGCGGTTATTTTCCACAAGGCCTATGGATATCACACCTATTACAACCGGGTGAAAGTGGATGACAGCGATTTATATGATCTGGCTTCGATCACCAAAGTGGCAGCTGCACTGCCGGCCCTTATGAAACTCTATGACGAGAAGAAAATCAGTCTGGATGTCCCTTTCTACAAATACTGGCCGGCTTTTAAGCATTCTAACAAAAAGAACATCACCTTGCGTGAGATTCTGGCGCACCAGGCCGGCCTGGAATCGTGGATCCCGTTTTGGAAAAACACCGTGAAATCAGATGGTAAACTGGAGCGGCGCGTTTTCCGGAGCGATTCTTCCTCGAAATTTGACCTGCCTGTTGATGGTTATCTTTTCATGAACCGGAAATACATTAAAAAGATCTATAAGGAAATAAAGAAATCGCCCGTGATGCCGCATCCCAAATACCTGTATTCCGGGCTGGCATTCTATCTTTTCCCACGGATCGTTAAGAACCTTACGGGAGAAGATTTCCAGACGTATTTAAAAACGACGTTTTATCGGCCTTTGGGCGCCAATTCGCTGACGTATAATCCTTACAAATACGATCCCATGCCCTACATCGTACCCACGGAAGTGGATACTTTCTTCCGAAAGAAACCGATTCACGGCTATGTGCATGACGAGGGCGCTGCCATGATGGGAGGGATTTCCGGTAACGCAGGCCTTTTCGGGACGGCCAACGATCTGGCAAAACTCACCCAGATGTATCTGAATATGGGGTATTACGGTGGAAAGCAGTTTATTGCCGACACGACAATGAAAGAATTCACAAGCATTCAGTATCCTGATAATGGGAACAGGCGGGGGCTTGGTTTCGACAAACCGTTGATCGGCAACGATACGCTGCCTGAGCTAAAAAGCTATCCCACGCTCGGATGCAGCCCTGAAAGTTTTGGGCATTCCGGATTTACCGGCACGTTCTTTTGGGCGGATCCGAACGACGGGGTACTGTATATCTTCCTTTCAAACAGAGTCTATCCCACAAGGGCCAACGACCGCATTGTGGAATATAACATCCGGACGAACATTTTGCAGGCCGTTTACGATGCGATCCTGCGATATCAACCGAATAAATAAAAAAGCCCGGATAAAAAAATCCGGACTTTTTTAACTAAAAATTTAGTTGATTAATTCAAAAAAATTTTATTTTAAAGAAAACTTCACAGGAAGGTTAAAGGATACTCTCACATTCTTCCCTTTTTGTTTTCCAGGCACCCATTTGGGCATGTTTTGGACCACCCGGATGACTTCTGCGTCACATTCTGGGGATAAACCTCTCAGAATACGGACATTGCTTACGCTGCCATCCCGGTTAATGATAAAATTCACAAATACACGACCCTGGATCCCAGCTTTTTTGGCATTCACGGGGTATTTGATATGGGTTGCCAGGTACTTCATCAGCGCATCCACGCCGCCGGGGTATTTGGGTAGGGTATCCACTACGAGATATACCTTTTCGCTATCCGGGACATACGCCGTTACCGTTAATTGTTTGGTTCCCTGAACGGGCTCCATTTTAGCTGCGGAGCCGGGGGATTCAACCTTTTTGGGTTGGGTGGAGCAAGCGAAAAGCACCCCGGCCATTACCAGCAGGGTCAGACCATAGAGCTGAAACTTGTGCATACTCCGGTTCGGTTTTTTGATCATAAGAATTCTCCTTTTGATTAATGAATAACTAAAATTGTGGGTCATTATGTTGAAATCGATTGCCGTTGATAACTGGATCAGCAAATTTTGATAATTCAACCGTTTATCGGGCGTTTTTGCCACAGAGCAGTCCGCAAGAAATTCGTGGTTGGCCTTGATCTCTTTGATGATGAGATGTAGAAATGGGTTGAACCACAAAATAATGCGAAGAATCTCTCCCAACAGCAGATCAAAAGTATGCTTCTGCTGAATGTGTAGTTTTTCATGAGCCAGGATCAGTCCGGCGTCTTTCAGTTGCATCGTTGACCGGTCCATGAAGATCCAATTGAAAATAGAAAAGACGGGAACATATCCGGGCGTAACCGCAATGTGGAGGCCTCCTTTTTTAACCTTATCGGATTTTAACCACAGCCGGATTACAGACAGCAGGCTCACAAAAATCCTTATCAACAGCACTCCGGCAATCAAAAGATAAACAGAAAGGAAAACCGGAAGGGTAGAAGGGGGTGTGCCCTGTTGAGCACCGACAGTGACCTCCTTCAGCAATAGGGTGTTCAGCGAATCCATTTTTATGGGCAAGGTTGAAAACAGTGTGATCCTGGGGAGCAGAATCACACCCAGCTGTGCAAAAAGCGGAAATAAACCCATACTGACCAGGGCCAGGATAAGATAAAACCTGATAAACTGAAAAGGAGCCCTCTGTTTCAGGAACAGGAGGTAGATCCCGTAAAACAGGAGCCCGATAAACAGGGAGCGGAATCCGAAGAGGGTGACAGGTTGCATCTTGATTTAATTATCCGTTAGGTTTTAGTCAATTTCCATTCGTTTGTTCTCAATTTCTTCATTCAACAATTCCCTCAGATCCTCCAGTTCTTCCAGACTGAGATTGTTGTTCTGTGAAAAAAAGGAAGCCAGCGCCGTGGAAGGCGCATCGAAATAATCATTAAAAAAGCGGGAAAGGAACCTGTTTCGATAAATCTTTTTTGAGATCAGGGGGAAATAAATAAAAGTCTTCCCGGTAGGACGGTGGCCGACAAACGCTTTCTTTTCCAGGATCCGGATGATGGTAGATACTGTATTATATGCAGGTTTTGGATCCGGGAGTTGGGCAATGACACCTCTGACGGTCGTATTCCCCAGTTTCCAAATTTCCTGCATGATTTGTTCTTCTGCTCGGGTTAAAGTTTTCATTTTACAACTAAAAAATTAGTTAATAATAAAACAAATATACAACATTCTTTGGAAAAGTCAACTAAAAAATTAGTTTTTTTTCTTTGAATCTGAACCTGAGTTTGTTGGCTTGCTATTTTGAGCGCTTGGATTTTTCAAGTATATTTGATTCGAAATCACATAAAAATCCAGTACATGAACCGATCGATCGCTTTCCGGCGTGGTATCCGGAAACAGTTTATTCCGAAAACGTCCAGGGCCCAGGCTTCTCCCGGTTCCGGGGGCTATGTAGGAGAAAAACGAGAAGCCCCGGTAAGCCTTCAGCTTTTTCATTATGAGGAGAAGGAGTTTACGGAGCAGGTGTTGTTACAACCGCAAGAAATCAGTGAATATCTGAAAAAAGGAGGGATTACCTGGTTAAATGTTACTGGGGTTCATGATGAAATGATCATCCGCCAGGTCGGAGCGATCTTTTCCTTCCACCCCCTGGTGCTCGAGGATATTGCCAATACCACCCAGCGTCCCAAGGTAGAGGAATATGATGATTATCTTTTTATTGTTGTAAAAATGGCCACCACCGATCCCGAAACCCATGAAACCGCGCTGGAACAGGTAAGTCTGATCGTCGGACCGAAATATGTGATTTCCTTTCAGGAGCAGGAAGGGGATGTGCTGGACTCTTTGCGCGACAGGATCCGTCATGCCAAAGGCAGGATCCGTAAGATGGGAAGTGATTATTTGCTCTATGGAATCGTTGACAGTGTTGTGGATAATTATTTCTCGGTCCTTGAAAATATCGGTACGGCCATCGAAGAGCAGGAAGATTGGTTGCTGAACTCACCCAATCAGCATTTGCTGGACAATATTTATGGGCTGAAGCGGGAACTTGTTTTTCTGCGCAAATCCATCTGGCCCATGCGGGAAGTTGCCAACGCGCTGCAGCATGCTGACCATCCGATTCTCAAGAAAACGACTACGGTCTTTTTTCGCGATGTTTATGATCACACCATCCAGGTCGTGGAAGCCGTTGAAACTTTCAGGGATATGATGACGGGGATGCTTGATTTGTATCTGTCTACTGTCAGCAATAAAATGAACGAAATAATGAAAGTTTTAACCATCTTTGCAGCAATTTTCATACCTCTAACATTTGTTGCCGGAGTGTACGGGATGAACTTTGAATTTATGCCCGAGCTGAAATGGCGCTATGGTTATGCATTCTGGTGGTTGGTGGTGTTGTTGCTTGCCGGGGGCATGTTGATTTACTTTAAAAGGAAAAAGTGGTTGTGATATTCATCAAACAGCAAAATTATGAACCCTTCCCCTCAACCAAAAACCAAGGCAAATAAAGAGGTTTTCTCTCAGGTTCCCCTGAAAGTTCTTCTGGCCATTTTATTTTATTTCCTGGTCAGTCCCGTGACTTCGGCACAGCAAGCCCCCCGCGATTCTGTTTTGAATCTGGGTAGTACTGGAGATCAGATGTTTCCTGCCTGGCAGCCGGAAGGGCGCTATATTGCCTTTCAATCCAACCAGAAAGGAAACTGGGATATTTATTTGTATGATCTGGCCAGCAAGCAGGTAACACAGGTGACTTTCTCGCCGGACGACGATGTCCATCCGGTATGGGTTCCCGGTAAAAATGCCTTGGTTTACGACTCCAAACGGAACGGGAAATGGCATTTGTACTATCTCGATCTGGACACAAAAAAAGAAAGATTGCTCTTCCATCAGGAAGTGGAAGCCCGGGAGGCTTCTTTTACTCCTTCGCGTCATTTGGTTGCTTTTTCGGGGTATGATCCTTCTTCGGACCACTGGCAGATCTTTACCTACGATCTTGTTTTTAACAACCTGAATTTGTTGACCATGTTGCAGGGCGATGCCCATTTTCCTGTATTTACTCACGACGGAAGAGAAATCGCTTATTATGTGAGGGATTTTAC
>JBJKPL010000312.1:0-6966 GCA_046706345.1 Candidatus Sulfidibacterium sp. | reverse complement strand
TCGGGAGGCGGTTGTATTCCCATTTTCCGTATCCCCGGAATCGAAATAACTTTTTATACAACAAAGTACGTCATTAATTATCAACAGTTTACTGTTCATAATAAGCGGGTTTTTGTTTGAAAAAAGGCATCTTTTCCGTAAATTTATAATGGTTAAAAACTAACAAATTAAGAATCAGACAAAGCAGGATAGTCGCAAATTAAAACCTGGGAATATTTAAAGGAAAAATCGGCTAAAAAGACTATTGGACTATTTCTGCTGGACTGACATATATTTTGGGATGAAGGAGATTTTCAACGGGGAAAACAGGTTCATTCCGTCGATACCCAGAAAGTACAGGATCCCCGGATCTGCCTGTGTCGTGTGGGCCTTATTTCGATTTAAAGGCCGTTTTCTTCCTCGAATTGTCAGGGACCAGTTGTGAAAGTTTGATTTTTGGACCCAAATGATGACATTATGAAGTAATTATTAACCATTCTCGCGAACCAAATCAACATTCTCTTTTTTGAGTTTTGAAAGTTGAAGGGGACAACCTACGGGCACGCATCGCCCCATGAGGTTTTCCATGAACACGGGGAAGAGGGTTCCAATTCATGAAAATTAACCATATACAAAAATTGCAAATTCAATCCTGATGATAAAAATTTTAGTGATCGACGATATGCAGATCAATCTGTTGGCGTTCAAAGAGCTGTTTGTCAATGCTTTTCCTGGCGCCCAGGTGATGATGGCCTTGTCGGGCAGGGAAGGAATTAAACTGGCTCTGGCGGAGATCCCGGACGTGATCTTGATCGACCTGGTGATGCCGGAAATGGATGGGATCGAAACGTGTTTCCGGATCAAGCAGTTTGATTCTTTGCTCTTAATACCCGTGATCATGATCACGGCATCGACGCCTGACAGCCTGATGCGGGCCAAGGCACTGCAGGCTGGGGTGATGGCGTTCCTGACAAAACCCATTGATTCCATTGAACTGGTAGCGCAGTTTTCGTCGCTCCTTAAATTCAGAAACGACGAGAAGAAGATCCTGCTGGAAAACCGGCGGCTTCGGGAGTTTGAAAAACTCCGGGCAGACGATCTGGAACGGGAATTGAAGCGGGCTTACCATGCCCTGGAGCAGAGCCCGGTTTCGATTTTGATCACCGATGTGGAGGGGCATATCCTGTATTGTAATCCTAAAGTTACGGAGCTTACCGGTTATCTTCCGGAAGAGCTGCGCGGACAAACACCCCGGATCTTTAAATCGGGAGAGACCCCGAAGAAAGAATACAGGCAGATGTGGAAAACCATCCTGGCCGGCAAAGAATGGCGGGGCGAATTTCATAATAAAAAGAAAACCGGGGAATTGTACTGGGAGTCTGCTTTGATTTCGCCGATCTTTCATCCCGAAGGGAAACTGATCAATTTTCTTGCTGTAAAAGAGGATGTTACCGAATGGAAAAAATTGATCAACGACATGCGGATGAGCCGCGACCAGGCTCTGGAAAGCGACCGGCTGAAATCGGCGTTCCTGATGAACGTCAGCCACGAGATCCGGACCCCCATGAATGCCATCCTGGGTTTCACCAGCCTCCTGAAGGATTCGGAACTACAGAATCACGACCAGCGGGAGTTTGTCCGGATTATTGAAAGCAGCGGACACCGGCTGCTGAATACCATCAACGAGCTCATTGAAATGGCCAAGATCGAATCGGACCAGACCCGGGTCCTTTTGTCACCCATTAATTTGAATGAAGAATTGGGATCCATTTTTGATTATTTCAGGCCTGAAGTCGAAAGTAAGGGGATCCAATTTTCGTGCGACACCGGTTTGCCGGATCCAAAGGCAGTGATCCAAACCGATGGGGAAAAGTTGAACTTTATTCTGGTCCATTTGGTGAGCAATGCATTAAAATATAGCCATAAAGGCCATATCCGGTTCGGATATGTGCGGAAAGGAAAAGAACTGGAGTTTTTTGTGAAAGACGACGGTTTGGGGGTCCGGGAAGAACAAAAGAAGATCATTTTCGAACGGTTCAGACAGAGTAACGAGTCGCTGACCCGCGATTTCCAGGGTATCGGGCTGGGTCTGACCATTTCGAAAGCCTTTGTCGAACTTTTGCAGGGGAAGATCTGGCTTGAGAGCGAAGAAGGCAAAGGTTCGAGTTTCTATTTTACCATCCCTTACAACAACAATTGGAAGCAGGGACTGGATGTTGCAAAGGAAGGCATGCTGACAGCCAATAAAAAAGGAAAAGAATTTCAATTATGAACCGAATTTTAGCCATTGATGATAACCATGTGAATCTGGATTTGATCAGGGCTGTATTGACAAAAAGTATTCCGGAGTGCAAGGTGTTTACTGCACTCTCCGGAAAAGAGGGAATCAAACTGGCCCAGGAGGTCAAACCCAATGCCATCCTGCTGGACATCATGATGCCGGAAATGAATGGTTTTGAGGTATGCCAGGTTCTGAAGAACCATGAACCCACAAAACACATCCCCGTCTTGCTGGTTTCTGCCTATATGCAGACTTCCCAGGACCGGATCAAGGGAATGGACATCGGCGCCGAAGCCTTGTTGTCCAAGCCGTTTGAAAATGCAGAACTCATCTCCCAGGTGAAGGTGCTGCTCCGGATCAATAAAGCCGAAGACCTGCTTCGGAAAAAAAACGAAAGCCTGGAATTGTTTATCAAGAATCAGGCGGAAGAGATCAACAACAACGAAACGCGGTTTTTGCAGATTTCAGAATATGCCCACGAGTTTTTCTGGGAGACGGATTTTTCCGGAAAGTTTACCTATGTAAGTGCCGTGGTGGAGAATATCCTGGGCGATAAGAGTGAAGAAATGATCGGGAAAAAACATGTCTTCGATTTCTTCCGGGCAGTGACCAGTGACAAAACCAAAAAGGAGTTGCTGGAGATCTTCCAGAAAAAATCGTTTTACAACAACGTGGAGATTTTCTGTCTTGACAAGGCCAACCGGAAAATCTGGCTTACCATCAGCGGGTTTCCTATTTATGATGAGAAATCTAATTTTACCGGTTACCGCGGCGTAACCCATGATATTACCGGCCGGCGGCAAGCCGAGGAAGAGTTGAATAAAAGCCTGCGCCAGATCAAAGAAGATCACAAAAAACTCAAGCGCCTTAACGCCGAACTGGAAATGGCCGAGGAAAAAGAGCGCAGAAGAATTGCCGAATATTTACATGATGGAATTGGTCAGTTGCTTTCCATCGCCCGCATTAATTTATCATCTTTGCAAAAGAAAAAGCTGCCGGATGATATTCAAAAAGTGATTGTTAAATCTTCGGAGTTGTTGAGTGAAGCCATTGTGAGGTCCCGAGATCTGACCTATGACCTCAGCCCTCCGATCCTTTATGAGCTGGGGCTTATCCCGGCCATCCGGTGGAAATTAAATCAGATTGAGAGCCATTATAAAATTGAGACCAAGATCCAGAGTGCCCTCAATCAGCTGGAGATAAAACCGGATACCCGGATATTGTTGTACCGGATCATCAGCGAATTGTTGGTGAACGTCACCAAACACGCACAGGCAAGTAAATTGGAGGTAAATATTTTCAATGATAAAGAAAATTACTATTTTTCGGTGCGGGATAACGGCCAGGGATTTAATGGTTATGCCGAAACAAAACAGCAGAAAGAAGATGGGGGCTACGGGCTTTACAGCATTAGCGAGCGGTTGGATTCCCTGCAGGGACACTTGAACATCGAATCCGTCGATCATCAGGGATCGAACGTAACGGTGAGGATACCGATTTTAAACAACTAACATATGCCTATTAAAATTTTAATTGCAGACGATCATCAGTTATTCAGGGAAGGCCTGGTAACTTTGCTTTCCGATGACCCGAATATTGAAGTGGTGGGGGAAGTGGAGGATGGAAAACAGGCCGTGGACCACGCAAAAAAATTGGCCCCGGATATCTTGATTATGGACATCGGCATGCCCCTGGTCAATGGCATTGAGGCTACCGGGATCCTGAAAAAGGAATTGCCGGACCTGAAAGTGATCGGGCTGACGATGCATGCCGAAAAGAATTTTGTCAAGGGCATGCTGGAGGCAGGCGCGTATGGTTATTTATTTAAAAATTGTGCTTACGATGAACTGATCCTGGCGATCAATACGGTGCACTCGGGAAACAAATATCTCAGCAATGAGATCACGGATGTGCTGATTCATGAATACATCGGCAAACAAAATGATGTGGAGGCGGTGGACCCGATCCTGTCGGAAAGAGAACTTGAAGTCCTGAAGCTGCTGGCGGAAGGAAAATCCAGCAACGAAATAGCAGAGCAATTATTTGTCAGCGTCAAAACCATTGGAACGCACAAACAACATATTTATGAAAAACTGAATCTGAATTCAACGGCCGATCTGGTGAAATATGCCATCAAAAAGGGGATCATTTCCCTGTGGTAAGCATGTTCCTGTTCTTTGACATGGCCAGATGATATCGCCATGGAGGATTTTGGAAGAAAGCCCTAAGGTGGAAGCAGAAATACCTACGCCAAATCGCAAATATCAGAAAAAGGAAAGTCAATATCAGTAATTTGCCTATTTCCTGATCCTTTGCGGGAGTGTATTTTTACGGCTGAATTTGGAAAACAATGACTTGTTATGAAGAAAACTGTTTTAATTCTTACGATGGCCTTATTATTTCAGCTTTTCTCGAACGCTGTGGTGGGACAAAACAGCCAAACCACCAAGGTGCACATGAACTTAAAAATTCCGCCCATTGCGCTGATCAATTTTGCGGTGTTGAATGATCAGGTCATCAGCCATAGTTTTTCGCTTTCCTCCGACCGGGTCGAACAGACCATTACCAAGACCAATGTGGCCAAAACCTGGCTCAATTATTCTTCGATCGTGAATCCGGGGAGTTCCAATTATATCACGGCCAATATCAGTTCGGGCGCGTTGCCCGCTGATGTGACCCTGCATGTATCGGTGAGCCCGGATGCTGGCGCCGGTGGGGGCGAACTGGGTAAACCGGTGGGGGAGATCACCCTGACCCACTATCCTCAAAATCTGATCATCGACATTGGAAGCTGTTATACCGGAGCCGGCATCAATAAAGGCCGGTTGATCCATTACATCTGGGATAATCCCGAAAGCTATGATTATTACTTACGTTATCTGCACGGGAAACCGATCTCGGTAACCTATACTATTACTTCAAACTAACAACAATGAAATGGTTAAGCATGCAATCAAATTTTTCCTGTTCCTATGGATGATCTTTACCTTTTCGGATCTTCCCGCCCAGATCATTGTCGGGGAACCGATCTCAGGCGGCCATAACAAGGCCTTCCTGGATTCCTACACTTCCCATATCACCATCACGATGCGTCCAGTGGCTCCGGGCTTGACTGCCCAGCCTGCGCCCAATACCGAAATGTATCTGAGGGCTTCCGTGTGGCGGGAACATTATGACCTCAAGGGAAAGATCCGGGCAGCCATGAACAGCGGGAGCCTTCCGGTGTCCACCTACCTGACCCTGATGCCTGGGCATTGTAACACACTGAACAGTGGCGGGGACCTGGGAACACTTATCCCCAGTCCGCTGACGCTGGACGGGCGGGACCATGACATCATCACCCAAATCGGCACGTGTTATACCGGAACCGGGAGCAGTGACGGATATCCAATGTCTTTTTCGCTGATTCCCGTGGATTACTCCCAGTTGGTGGCCGGAACCTATTATGTTACGGTTCGATTCAGTTTTCATGACCGTTAATAAACGCAGCAAAAAATAAAAGTTTCATTATAAAATCCTAAACAGAAAGATGAAAGTTAAGATGGAAGCAAACAGTCACAAAATTTTATTGGTCAAAGTGGTAAAAATCACAGGGTTTACGTAACGTAAAATTAAGTGCCATGATAAAACAAGCTTTCAGGTTTTGCTTGGTGGGACTGGCCCTGGCAATGGCTTCCGGGTTATATGCTCAGGGATACATTGCCGGAGAAGAATACATTCCGCCCCCGGGGCCTGCCGGAGATCATAATTATGCGATTATTGATTCCTACACCCAGTCCATCACCATGACAGTGACGGCAGCTTCAGCCGGAGAAGTACTTCAGGCGACGCCCAACAACGACATGTACCTTAGAGCAACGATTTATTATGGTGGCCGGGATGCCAATCATGCCAATGGCAAGATGAGAGCCGCGGTGTTCAGCGGATCCCTACCGCAGTGGCTGACCCTGAATCTGGAATCGGCAGCCTGCACCACAGCCAACAGTTCAGGGCAGCTGGGAAATCCCGTAGCTTCTCCCATTTCGCTGGCCGCAGGTGTCCCCGATCAGGATCTCATCACGAATATCGGCACCAGTTATACGGGCACAGGGCAATTGGACGGATATCAGATGACCTTTAATCTGCTGGTCACCAATATCAGTCAGTTGGTGGCCGGAACTTATAATCTAACGGTCAGATTTAGTTTTCATAACAGGTAAAAAGAATAAATTAAAAACAGGAAAAGGAGCAATTTTCATATGAGTGTAGCGGGGTTAAGAATGCGTTTCGCAGAGAATGATAAAAAGAAACAAAATAAAAAAAAGAACTTTCAACGGATAAAGCGGATGACACAGCGGATTGTAAAATTTGGATTGCCGGGCCTGACCTTGCTGCTATTTGGAAGGGTTCAGGGTCAATCGCTCATTGTTGGGCAATATGTTCATACACGTAATTGGAATGGAGTTGCTTATATTGATGCTTACAATGCCTCTGTCTACTTTTCGCCGTCGATTTCCACAGCGGGGTTGCCGTTACCAGTAGAATCCAACTCCGGTCTGTATTTAAGAACTTCGGTGGATGCCGAGTGGTTGCCTTATTTTGGCGTTTATGGAACGATCCAGGCGAATTTGACCAGTGGATCCATGCCTCCGGGAATGACCCTGACCGCAACCTCGGCCTATTGCACGACCACTAGTAGCTGGGGTACCCTCGGAACTCCTGTGGGG
>JBJKPL010000311.1:0-22405 GCA_046706345.1 Candidatus Sulfidibacterium sp. | reverse complement strand
GTCCATATGCTGTCGGCAGCGGCTTTCAATGCCTTTTTGAAAACGCTGGAAGAACCGCCTGCTTACGCGAAATTTATTCTGGCCACGACCGAAAAACACAAGATCATCCCTACCATTTTGTCGCGGTGCCAGATCTTCGACTTCAAAAGGATCCATGTGGGGGATATCGCGGGTCATCTGGCCTATGTGGCCAAAAATGAAAGTATCCGGGCCGAAGAAGAGGCCCTGATGGTCATTGCCCAGAAAGTAGACGGTGCGTTGCGTGATGCGCTGTCAACCTTTGATCAGATCGTCAGTTACAGCGGACAGCAGATCACTTACCGGAATGTGATCGAGAATCTGAACATTCTCGACTATGAATATTATTTTAAGGTGACGGATGCCTTGCTGCAAAGCGATGTCGCTTCGGCCTTGATCCTTTTTGATGAGATCCTGGGGAACGGGTTCGACGGACAGGACTTTCTGGACGGACTGACAGATCATTTCAGGAATATCCTGGTGATGAAAAACCCGAGAACGGCGCCATTGCTGGAAACCAGCCAGACGTTAAAGACGCGGTATCAGGAGCAGTCGGAAGGTTGCAGCAATAATTTTCTCTTCAAGGCGCTGGATACCTGCAACCAGTATGATCTGAGCTATAAAAACAGCAACAACAAGCGCCTCCATGTGGAAATTGCCCTGACACAACTGAGTTCTCTGAACCGGGGGATCCCCGGATCGGAAAATCCGGGTGTGCTGGAATCCAAACCCGTATATCGGCAACCCACATCGGCCCCGGTGGTGAAAACTCCGGTAAAAACGGATCCAAAACCCGCATCGGTAACGGAAGAAAAGAAGCCAGAAGTAAAAGATCCGGTGCCGGAAATACCCAAAGGAACCGAACCTGAAAAACCTGTGGAAGAAGTACCGGCGCAGGAACCGGTGAAAACGACCGAAGAAAAAAAAGAAAGTACGCCAAAAGGCGGTGGGAAGGGGGTCCGCGCTGCGATGAAAAAAAGCCCGCTGCAAACCCCGGCGGCTAACGGCACCCGCAAGATCCGGAACATTTCCATCCATGAAAGTCTCAAAGCGCTGAAAGCCAAACAAAACCAGGAGCAGGAAGGTGACGAACCCGTGATCACCACCGAATTTTCCCAATCCGACCTGGAGAAGACCTGGGATTCTTTTGTGGAGCAATTTAAAGAACAGTCGCCAAGTTTTGTGCATACCCTGGCCAAAAGCAACCCCGTGCTCAAAGAGCATTTCGTAATCGAGTACACGGTGCCCAACATCATAATTGCCAAGGACAGTCTGAACGTGGCCACCTTGTTGACTTTTCTGAAAAGTGAGCTGAACAACAATCAGTTGGAACTGCGGCCGCTGGTGCAGGCTGCCGACCAGCAAACGGAAGCCTATACGGATAGTGAACGGTTTGAATCCCTGGCGAAGAAGTATCCTGAGATGAACAAACTGAAAAACTCGCTGGATCTTGAAATTGAATTTTAGTGGTTCCTGCGTCACATCTTGATTTGAAGCGTTTTTCGAATTTATATTTCAATATATTTGCTATCCACTTTAAACCAAAAACATGAAAAAATATTTATCACTGATGATCGTGCTGGCTCTGGCTGCGACAATAAGTTCGTGCAACCAGCCCAAAAAAACAAAAAAGCAAACGAGTATGAATGAGGCTATCAACCCGGCAAATATGGATACGAAGGTGTTGCCGGGGAACAATTTTTTTGAGTATGTAAACGGCAATTGGATCAAAAACCATCCGGTGCCGCCACAGTACAGCCAATATGGTGCATTTACCGTTCTTTACGAACAGAATCAGAAAGAACTGAAGGATCTGATCGATGAGATCTCCAAGGCCAAGGATGCCCAGGAAGGCACCAATAAACAAAAAATCCGCGACTTTTATAACAGCGGTATGGACACCACCCGCATCAATGAACTGGGTGCCAAACCCATCGAAGCCCAAATGAACGCCATTAAGAATCTCCGCACCATGAAGGGGGTTGAGAAAGAAATTGCGTTCCTGCATACCACGGGCGTGCATCCGTTGTTCTTTTTCTATGCCGGTGCAGATGAGAAAAACAGCAGCATGGACATTGCCAATCTCTACCAGGGAGGCCTTGGACTGCCCGATGTGGATTACTATACCAAAAATGATCCTGCTTCGAAGAAACTGAGAAAGCAATACGAGGAGCACATTGCCAAGATGTTTGAACTCTATGGCAACACCCCGAAGGTGGCCGAAAAGAAAGCACAGGAGGCCCTGGCCATGGAAATGGCACTTGCCAAGACTTCTTTTACCCGTCTGGAGCGCAGGGTTCCGGAAAACAACTACAACAAAATGACGGTAGCCCAGCTGCAGAAGATCGCTCCTGCCATGAACTGGAAAGCCTACTTTGCCGGTCTTGGATTGAAAAACCCCGGTGACATCAATGTGGGCCAGCTTCGCTTTTTCAAAGGCATGAGCAAGCTGAAGGAAAAGACCCCCATGAGCCAGTGGAAAGCTTATTTGGAATGGAAAGTCCTGAATGATGCCGCTCCTTATTTAAGTGATGCGTTTGTGCAGGAAAACTTTAATTTCTATGGCAAGACCATGTCCGGCCAGCCGGAAATGAGACCGCGTTGGAAACGCGTGCTTTCTACCACTTCCAGCGGAATGGGTATGGCTTTGGGACAGTTGTATGTTCAAAAATATTTCCCGGCCTCTTCCAAAGAACGGATGGTGAAACTGGTGCAGAATCTCCGTGCCGCTTTTGCCGAAAGGATCAAGAAACTTGACTGGATGAGCGAAGAAACCAAGAAAAAAGCCATTGAAAAACTGGAAGCCATCACGGTTAAAATTGGTTATCCCGATAAATGGAGAGATTATTCCAAGTTAAAGATCACTCCGGATAACTATTTCCAGAATGTGATGAACGCCACCCGTTTTGCTTTCGATTTCAACCTGAATAAGGTAGGGAAACCTGTTGATAAGACCGAATGGGGCATGACGCCGCAAACAGTCAATGCTTACTATAATCCATCCAACAACGAGATCGTATTCCCGGCAGGTATCCTGCAGCCCCCGTTCTTCAACAAGGATGCTGACGACGCAGTGAACTACGGTGCCATCGGCGTGGTCATCGGTCATGAAATGACCCACGGCTTTGACGATCAGGGAAGAAAATATGACAAAGACGGAAACATGAACGACTGGTGGACCAAGAAAGATGCCGAACGTTTCAAGGAAAAAACCGAAAAACTGGCCGCTTTATATGATCATTACACCATGCTGGATTCCTTGCATATCAATGGCCAGGTTACCATGGGCGAAAATATTGCCGACCTGGGTGGCTTGAATATTGCCCATGATGCCTATCTGATGTCGCTGAATGGCAAGACCCCGAAACCCATCGATGGATTTACCGCCGATCAGAGATTCTTCATGGCTTATGCACAGGTGTGGAGACAGAGCATTCGGCCGAAAGCCCTGGTGCGACAGCTGAAAACCGATGTTCACAGCCCGGGCGAAGCCAGGGTGAATATTCCGCCTTTCAACCTGGATGTTTTCTACACTGATTTTAACATCAAACCGGGTGAAAAACTGTATATCCCTCCCAAGGACACAGCAAAAATCTGGTAATCAGTCAAAGAGCTGAGCAAAATTTCAGGCTTCAGGATCATAGATCCTGAAGCTTTTTTTTTGCCGCAGCTGACATTGGAAAATCAAGGATGTATTCAAATTGGTTAATTTTGCATAATGAAAAGATTTTTAAAAATCATATTGCGACTGCTGGGATGGAAGATCGAAGGGGAGAGCCCTCAGACAATAAAAAAAATGATCATTGTGGAGGCACCCCACACTTCGAACTGGGATTACCTTTATGGGATGATCTGCATTTATTCGGTTGGCGTCAAAGTAAATGTGGTCATAAAAAAAGAATTGTTTTTCTGGCCGCTTGGCCCGATCCTGAAGATCCTGGGTGGCATTCCCATCGACAGGAGCAAATCCTCGAGCAAGGTGGATGCCCTGGCAGAGCTCTTTAAAAACCGCAAGGTGATGCGGCTGGCGATCACGCCCGAAGGAACCCGGTCGTTGTCCACCGAGTGGAAGAAAGGATTCTATTATGTGGCCTTGAAAGCCGGCGTTCCCATTTTACTGACGGCCTTGGATTACCATACCAAAACCGGGAAGTTTGGCGGATTTATTTATCCTTCAGGGGATTATCAGGAGGATTTAAAAAAGATTCAGGCATTTTATCGGGGCATCGGCGCCAAATATCCTGAAAAGTTCAATTTATCTTAAAATCGGGCAAAGATCTATTTTGACAGCGTAAGATGAAAAAGATAGCAAATTTTATTCTGGTGAGGATGTTGGGTTGGGATATTTCCGGGGCAATTCCCGCCGAGATCAAAAAGGCCGTGATCATCGTGGCACCGCATACTTCGGTATGGGATTTTATTTATGGGCGGTTGGCATTCTGGGTTCTGGACACCGATGTTAAATTTCTCATCAACTCAAAATATTTCGTCCAACCCCTTGGCTGGCTTTTAAAAAACCTGGGCGGTGTCCCGGTCAGGCGTTCCCGAACCACGAGCCTGCTGCTGCAGATCAAACACATGTATGCCCGCGCCGATTCCTTCTTTTTGGTGATCACCCCCGAAGGAACGCGCGCGCTGGTGCAAAAATGGCGAAAGGGGTTTTACCAGATCGCTACGGGATCGGATATCCCCATTGCCATGGCTTTTATTGACTACAAACAAAAAAAAGGTGGAATTGGCCCGATGTTTTATCCCACAGGGAATTACGAAGAAGATCTGAAGGAGATCGAAGGATTCTACCAAAACTTTCATGCCCGGCACCCGGAAAGGTATAATCTGACCCGGTCGTAGTCCAACCCTTAAGATTGGGTGTGCGAAATTGAATCCTCGGTTCGGTCTGGACAAAAAATGTAAAGTAATACAAGACAGGCTGTTTTTGAAATCTGAAGTATTCATTAGATTTTTTTTAGAATTCATTTTGTTTAAAACCGTAACAATTTCGGGATTCTCTCGTCATAGTCGTATAGTTTCCCAAAAGGACCTTTCAGGGCCTTTTCGCGTGAAACTAATTTCTCAAAGAGCTCATGAGAAATTCTATTGATAGAGATTACGATTTTAATAAATAGCAAGCTGGAATGAATTTTAAATATATTTTCTTTGGAGCATGGTTGGTAGGAATGCTGTTGCTTTCTTTTTCGTTACATGCGCAAGACAAGCCGCAGGTAAAGGATTATGTTGCGGAACGGGTAGTGGGAAAAGCCCCTGTGATCGACGGAAAACTCAACGATCCTGCATGGAGTGAAGGGACCTGGGGAGGCGGTTTCCGTCAATTTGATCCGTATAACGGGAAGAAACCCACTCAGAAAACCACTTTTAAGATCCTGTATGATAATAACAATCTTTATGTCGCCATCCGTTGTTACGATACCGAGCCGGATAAGATTGTACAACGGCTCACCCGGAGGGACAATATTGATGGGGACTGGGCCGGTGTTTCCATCGACAGTTATTTTGATAAAAGAACGGCTTTCGGGTTTATTGTGAGTGCTGCCGGGGTGAAACTGGATGGGAAGTTCTCGGAGGATAACGGAAATATCGACAACACGTGGAATCCTGTCTGGTACGTAAAAACCTCCAAAGACAGCAAGGGCTGGGTTGCCGAGATGCGGATCCCGCTGTCGCAACTGCGTTTTGCCAAAAAACCCCAGATGACCTGGGGGTTGGAAGTGGCGCGTTTTATTTTCAGAAAACAGGAACAGGACTTCTGGCAACCCATCGCCAAGGACGCCTCCGGCTTTGAAAGCCATTATGGTTTGCTCACCGGCCTGAAAGATATCAAACCGCAGCGTGAAGTCTCCATTACGCCTTACTTTATGAGTAAACTCACCACCGCGCCGCGGATCGCGGGCGATCCATTTGCTACCGGAAAAAGCGGGGCCCTGTCAGCCGGATTAGACGGCACCATCGCTGTTACCAACGATCTGACCCTGAATTTCACCATCAACCCGGATTTCGGGGAAGTGGATGCCGATCCTTCTCAGGTAAACCTGACCGCCTTTGAAAACTACTTTACGGAACTGAGGCCGTTTTTTGTGGAGGGTAGCAGCATCTTTAACTTTCCGTTGATTGCAGGCAACGATAACAGCCAGGAGAATTTGTTTTATTCCCGCCGTATCGGAAGGCCACCGCAATATTATCCCGACCTGGCCGACAGCGAATATATCAAGGAGCCTTCGGTGACCAAGATCCTGGGTGCCTTCAAGCTGTCGGGGAAAACACGTAACGGATGGTCTATCGGCGTTATGGACGCGCTGGCCAGCAAGGAAACGGCCAGTCTCGACAGCCTGGGCAAACGTTCCAACGTGGCGGTGGAACCTGCCACCAACTATTTTAATGCGCGCTTGCAAAAAGACTTTAAAAACGGAAATTCCATCCTGGGCGGGATGTTTACGGCCACCAACCGTTTTATTCACGACAGCAGCCTGTTTTTTCTGCCGGATGCCGCCTACACGGGCGGGATTGATTTCCGAAACTACTGGAAAGACCATGCCTATCGTTTTTCGGCCAAACTCTTGGCCAGTAGCGTGGTCGGGGGTACCCAGGCGATCACGGACCTGCAGGAAAGCCCCAGGCGTTATTTCCAGCGCCCGGGAAATTCCAGACGAGTTGACAGCACTGCCCGGATGTTACAAGGGACTTCGGCCAGTATGGAATTCGCGAAGATCGCCAAAGGACATTGGCGCTATGGCGTTCAGGCATACATGGAAAGCCCCGGGCTGGAGCTGAATGATCAGGGTTACCTCAGATCGACCGATGTGATCCAGCAGTCCACCTGGATTGAATATGATTTCCTTGAACCCTTCAGCATCTTTAGATCGGCAGGGGTAAACCTCAGTCAGTGGATGGGCTGGAATTTTTCGGGACAGCAGACTTATACCGGTGTTGGTCTGTCTGCCTGGGGGCAATTTAAAAATTACTGGTACTGGAATTTTACGCTGAACCGCGAAGGATACACCCTCGACTGGAGTGAGTTAAGAGGGGGCCCAGCCCTGAAACAGACCGGAGGATGGAACTATAATGTGGGTGTTTCCACAGATTCAAGAAAAAAGATCTATCTGAATTATTCGATCAGTAGTTATATCCACGACCAGCATACCGGCCATTCACTATCGATGAATATGGGCATCCATTACCAGCCTTTTGGTTTTCTGAATTTATCCTTGTCTCCCAATATTTACCAGTCGGACGAGGGTCTTATTTATGTAACCGATGAGCAGGTCAATAACCAGGAAGTTTATTTTGTTTCAAGTATCCGGCAAAAGCAGATTGCAGCCGATCTGAGGGTAAGCCTTTCGTTTACACCCGACTTAAGTCTTGAGTATTGGGGTCAGCCGTTCTTGTTTTCAGCAAAGTATTATGGATATAAAAGAGTTCAGCACCCCAACCAAAAAAACTTTAACAGTCAGTTTTACAAATACACTGGAAATCAGATACAATATAATGCGGAAAGCAACCAGTATCAAATCAGTGATCCTGCCTTTCCAGGATCGACTTTCACCCTGGACAACCCCGATTTCAGTGTGGTTGAGTTTCGCTCGAATTTGGTTCTGCGCTGGGAGTTTGTGCCGGGTTCTACCCTGTACCTGGTTTGGTCTCAAAGCAACAGCGACTCCAACTCCATCGGGGATTTCAATTTTAAAAGTAACTGGACTACGTTGGTTCAGGCGAAGCCAACCAATATTTTCCTCTTAAAATTCTCATACCGGATCAAGATCTGATAAATTCATTCCGGCAACAAAAAAAGCTCTTCCGATTGGAAGAGCTTTTTTTGTTTTGCTTACAAAGCCGAGACCTTAATGATCCCTTTTGGGAGGTCTGGCTTCATTGACTACGAGATTTCTGCCGTTAAGATTAAATCCGTTCAGATTAGAAATCGCTTTGTCGGCATCCGCATCGTTGGTGTAAGTTACGAAACCAAATCCTTTAGGACGGTTGGTGAACTTGTCCTTTAAGATAATTAAATCTTCTACTTCTCCGTGTTGGGAAAAAACCGAGTGAAGATCGTCTTCAGTCGATTTCCAGGCAATGTTCCCAACGAATAATTTTTTTGACATGACCTTAAAAAATAAATGAATAAAAAATTGCTGATTAATTTGTTAGCCCGCTGCTTAATTACTCAAGAGTTGGAATGACAGTATTAATCTTAAGCAAAGATATACAATTTATTACAGCAATACTTTTTTTTAAAAATAATTTTCACGGAAGTGAATCTTTTGTCCCGCGCTCATTTTTCAATCCATTCCCAGCGATGAAGTATTGCCGTGGTTTGCAGGATTTAAGATTTTTTAAGCCCGGCCTGCGGAATATTCCGGCGCCTGCCTGGGGTTTAACTGCCTTTTTATGGATAATTTGAATAATTTCGCAAGGTAAAATTTTAATAATGATTGAATTTCTTAGATTTGTTCTTGTATTATTGATCATATGGTATGGTACAAGATTGATAATCAAATATGTGTTGCCCTGGCTGATCATGCGTTTCATCAATAAACAACAAAGGAATTTTGACAATTATCGCCGTCCGGAAAATAAGGACCAAGCGGGCGGGGTAAATATCAAAAAAGGAAGAAGCCAAACCAGAAAAAATGAGGATGCTCAATTTGGCGAGTATGTCGATTTTGAGGAAATAGAACCCGACCAAGATCAAAAACATGAATAAAAACCTGTTTAAGAAGCCGTTGCCCTATGTTGTGGCGTTGGCCATTTTTCTGACCATTACCTTGGTCTATTTTTCACCGATTTTTGAAGGTAAGATGCTGAAACAGCAGGATATTGCCATGTTCAAAGGCATGTCCAAGGAGATTGCTGATTTCCGAGCCAAGACGGGTCAGGAGCCCTTGTGGACGAATTCCATGTTCGGCGGTATGCCGGCATGGCAAATATCGGTGGAGTATGGCGGAAATCTGATGCTGAAACTGGATCGTATCATCCGTCTCGATCTCCCTCGACCGGCAGACCTCGTCTTCCTGTATTTTCTCGGATTTTTCATCCTGCTGCTGGTGCTGGAGGTGGATCCGTGGCTGAGTATCGTAGGGGCGATCGCCTTCGCGATGTCCTCTTATTTCTTTATCATCCTGGGGGTCGGACACAACTCCAAAGCCCATGCCATAGGTTATATGGCGCCGGTGCTGGCGGGTATTATCCTAACTTACCGGGGGAAATTTTGGAAAGGCGGACTTATGACCGCGATAGCCCTTGCCCTGGAAATCGTGGCCGGGCATTTACAGATCACTTACTATCTCCTGATTCTGATCCTGGTCTATGGTATTTATGAATTCATTAATTCACTGAAAGAAAAACAATTACCCAGGTTCTTGAAAGCAACGGGCATTTTGATCATTGCGGCCGGCTTTGCCATTCTGACCAACATCACGAGCCTTTGGGGAACCTATCAATATTCCAAATACAGCATGCGGGGCAAACCGGTGCTGACCTCTGAAAAAGAAAACAAATCCGGCGGGCTGGACCGCGATTATATCACTGCCTGGAGTTATGGAATCGGCGAAACCTGGTCGCTGATGATCCCCGATGTGAAAGGCGGCGCCTCGGGTTATATCGGTATGGACAACAGCGCGATGGATCAGGTGAATCCCCAATTCCGGCGCATTATCGCCCAGCAGAATTCCTATTGGGGTGACCAACCGGGTACGGCGGGGCCTGTCTATGTGGGCGCCATTATCGTCTTTCTGTTTGTGCTGGGGATGTTCCTCCTGGAAGATCGGATGAAATGGGCGCTCTTCGCGGCCACGGTGCTGGCGATTTTCCTTTCCTGGGGCAAAAACTTCATGGGACTGACCAACTTTTTCATCGACTATGTACCCGGTTACAATAAATTCAGGGCTGTTTCCATGATCCTGGTCATTGCCGAGCTGACCATGCCCCTTTTGGCGGTAATGGTCGTGAACAAAATCCTGAAAAATCCGAAACTGCTGTTGGAGAAAATGAAGCTGTTTTATATTGCGCTGGGCCTGACCGGTGGGATCAGCTTGCTTTTTTACCTCATGCCCACAACTTTTTTCTCCTTTTTCAGCCAGTATGAGATCCATCAGTTCAACCTGCTGAAAATGAATAACGATCCGGCCCAGGTAACGGCTTTCATGAACAACCTGCAAAATGTCCGCATCGCAATTTTCCGGCAGGATGCCATTCGCAGTTTTATTTTTATTCTTTTAGCCGCTCTGGCCCTGTTTGCTTTTGCGAAAGGAAAGTTGAAGAAAAGCTGGTTCCTGATCCTTCTCGGATTGCTGGTGCTCATAGACATGACCGGTGTGGATCGGCGTTATCTGAATGATTCCAATTTCGAGATTGCCCACAAAGCTGAGGTCCCTTTTCCTGAAACCCAGGCTGATCGCGATATTCTTAAAGATCCATCCTTGGATTACCGGGTGGTGGATTTGACCAAGAATGTTTTTAATGACGCAAGTACCTCCTATTATCATGAATCCATCGGTGGATACCACGGAGCAAAACTACAGCGCTATCAAGATCTGATCACCTTTTATCTGTTGCCTGAAATTCAGGATATGAGGAAGGTGTTATCGGAGAAACCGACGCTGGCATCCATTGATTCGGCATTGTCAAAGCAGCAGGTTTTGAATATGCTGAACACAAAATATCTGATCTACAATCCTGATGCTGAACCCATTTATAACAGTCATGCCTTTGGAAATGCCTGGCTGGTGAATGATTATAAGCTGGTGAAGGATGCGGATTCGTCCATTGCTGCCCTGAGGAAAACGGACCTTCATGCGACAGCAGTCGTGGACCGTGAGTTTTCAAAGCAACTGGAAGGAAAGACGTTCCCGGTGGATGCTTCGGCCCAGATCCGTCTCCTTTCTTACGAACCCAACGATCTGAAATATGATTTCCACGCGAAGTCGCAACAACTGGTGGTCTTCTCCGAGATCTATTATCCCAAGGGCTGGGATGTTTATCTCGACGGGCATCCGGTACCCTATTTCAGAGCCGACTATGCGCTTCGTGCCATGGTGGTGCCGGCGGGTGTTCATAAAATCGAATTCAAATTCCAGCCGCTCGCATGGCGGGTAGGGGAAAAAGTCTCCTTCTTCTTTTCAGGAATTTTGTTGCTGCTGCTCCTTTATTTTCTCTATACCGGGATCCGGCCTCATCTGAAAGATAAAAAATAGGGGGTGCCTTGAAGAAAGTTCTGGTCATAACCTATTACTGGCCTCCGAGTGGCGGCAGTGGCGTTCAGCGCTGGTTGAAATTTGTGAAATACCTGAAGCGTTTTCACTGGGAGCCTGTGGTCTTTACGCCTTCCAATCCTGAAAGCCCGTCGGTGGACCTTTCCTTGCTTGAGGAAGTTCCCAAAGACCTGTGGGTGATCCGCAACAGGATCTGGGAACCCTATAATTTTTACAAACAGTTTACCGGACGGAAAAAGGAAGAAAAAATCCAGACAGCCTTTCTCACCGAAAAGAAGGGAAAACTTCATTTTCTCGAAGAGGTGGCGGTATGGATCCGGGGCAATATGTTTATCCCCGATGCCAGAAAATACTGGATCCGCCCTTCGGTGAAACTTTTAACCAATTTTCTGAAGGACCATCCCATGGATGCTGTCGTTACTACCGGACCACCGCACAGTGCCCACCTAATCGGCCTTCATCTGAAAGAAAAACTGGGTATTCGATGGCTTGCCGATTTCAGGGATCCCTGGACCAACATCGACTATTATCATTCCCTGAAACTTGGACCCCGTGCCGACCGGATACATCATGAACTGGAGAAACGCGTGCTGGAACAGGCTGATGCTGTGACGGTGATCAGCCCGGGAATGAAAAGAGAATTCCAGGAGATCGTCAACCGGAAATACGAAGTGATCCCCAATGGTTTTGATGAGGAAGATACGTTGTCGCAACAACAGGTGACCGTGGACCGCCGTCATTTTACCCTGGCGCATATCGGCACCCTGACCAAAACCCGGAATGCCGAAAACCTGTGGCAGGTGCTACAGGAGCTGACTTCCGAAAATCAGGAACTGGCTTCCAGGCTCGAGATCAGGAATGTAGGGAAGATCGATATGGATGCTGTTGCTTCCTTGAAAAAATTCGGAATGGAAACCTATCTGAACCGGGTGGATTACATGCCGCATCAGGAAGTGATCGCTGAACAGCGGAAAGCGGCCGTGTTGCTGCTGCTGATCAATAATACGCCGAATGCAAAAATGATCCTTACGGGAAAGTTCTTTGAATATCTGGCTTCCGGTCGCCCGCTCCTGTGCATCGGTCCGCCGGATGGCGATGCAGCGGAGATCGTTCGTCAGACGAATTGCGGATCTGTCTTTGATTTTACGGAAACAGAGGGGCTGAAGGAGGAAATCCTGCGTTTGTTTGACGATTTTTCCCGTGGAAAAGAAAAAGAGCCAAATCAGGCGGTTCAGCAGTTTGAGAGAAAGAATCTGACCCGCAAAATGGCCAGCCTGCTGGATAAGATGACAGGATCAGAACCAGGTAAATAGATCTTCCTTGATGGGATTGGCCGCCAGCAGCCGGTTTACGAAATTGGTGATGTCGTAGTGTTTGTCGTTGAAGACCTGGTAAAGCTCCTTCAACATAAGTTCCTGGGTCCGGATGTTACGCTTGCGCGCGATTTTATCCACGAAAGTATTGGTGGCGATCTTTCCTTCCAGGACGACTTTTTCAGAGATATAATCCGTAAAGAATCCTTTTCCGATCAGAAGCCCCAGGGTACGGTTGCGACTCATGTCGTTCAGGGCGGTGAGGCTGAAATCGCCGAAACCGCAATAATTGAAAACAGTCCGCTCTTTTCCTCCAAATCGCGATAGCAGGTAGCGCATCTCATTGATGCTGCGCGTCAGGACCAGCGAACGCAAATTGGGTGAGTTGTAATGGGCATCCACAATGCCGATGATGATGGCATAGACATTTTTTAAGATGCTGGATAATTCGGTGCCGATCAGGTCATTGGTAAAATCAAGATAGATCGAAGTGCCTTCGAACAATTCCTTGAAAACGTCAAAATATTTGGAACTTTTGGAAGCCACCGTCATCCCGGTAGGCACCTGATTGATAATCTCGCGGGCAAAGGAAGGTCCCTTGAAGCTGATGATGGGATTCGGGAGGATCTTTTCGAGGCATTCGGGTATGGTGCTGTCTTCTTTGCCAAAGCCCTTGGCCAGATTGACCAAGATGGTCTGCGGATCGAAAAGATCTTTATGCAGTTCCACAAAGTCAACGGTTACTGTTGAAGGGATTCCGAAAAAAATGACATCTGCACTTTCCAGGGAACGGAGATCCCGCGTGGCGGTGATCCCTTCGTGCAGCCGGATGCTGGGGAAGTATTTGTTGTTGACGTGGTCGTTATTAATGGATTCTATGACTTCCGGCTCTATGGAAACAATTTCTATCAGATGTTTCCTGCTGTTGCTGAGAACCTGTGCAAAGGCGGTAGAGATCGCCCCGCTTCCTACAAAACAAATTTTAATCGGATGTTTCATGTCCCGGCATTCCAAAAATAGGGTGCAAAGCTAAGAATTATTTCGAGTTAGCCGAAAGATAAAACGTTTTCGGCAACACGTCCGTGCGGAAGAATCTTTTCTATCTTTGTAATCAACCCGAAATATCCTTGACGGAGACCGCGTTCCTCCACCTTTTTGCTGAGGACGGCCCGGATGCGTGATAAAACGGATACTGCGGCGTTGAATTAGACAGACCATGAAGAAATTACTTTTTGCCCTGACCCCGGCCCAAAATATTGCCAACGGATCTTCCATTTATACGGGTTTGATTTTCCGAAAAGCGATTGAACTTCAAAAATCCTTCGACGCATATTATCATCCCGGACTCAAAGAGAACCGTTCCTTGTTGGAAAATGTTCCGGAAACCATTCGTCTTCTGGAGTGTACAAATAACCAGCAGGTTGAGGAACTTTTCAATCGAAATCATTATGATGCCGTTTTTTTTGGCAATGAAAGTGGGGCGGATATCAAAGTGCCGGAGGATATTACCCCTTTCGTGGTGATCCATGATCTGCGGTTTCTTGAGGTTCCCAACGATCCGACACGATACTTTTACCGCGACTCTGCGTACGGAAGGTTGAAACAACGAGTGGTCTCCACCCTCTATCCCGACTATGATGCGGTAAGACAAAAAAAGCGGATTGAAAATTTTTTCCGGAACCCTAAGCTTGAGATTATTACGGTTTCCCATCACACCAAGTATTCCCTATTGCTGAATTTTCCTCAGGTAAAAGAAAACCGGATCCATGTGCTGACAAGCCATAATCCAATGATCAATACGTCGGGAAAATTTTCCGGTAATTTTTCTCTTCTGAAAGATTTGCCTGTGGCTGCCAAGGAATATTTTCTGATCATCAGCGCCGGAAGGTGGTTCAAAAACGCTTTCCGTGCCATTCAGGCGTTGGATGATCTGGCAGGAAAAAAACGGCTTGGGGGGAAAAAAGTACTGGTTATCGGCGCCCGCCGTGGGAGTAAAATTACAAAAGTCCGGAATCCTGAAGCTTTTGTTTTCAAAGATTTCCTGGAATCCGATACTTTGCAATGTGCCTATGCCAATGCCTATTGCTTTGTCTACCCCAGTCTTCAGGAGGGTTTTGGTACCCCGCCACTGGAGGCCATGCAATACGGCACACCGGTGCTGGCCGCTTCAAATTCTGCAATCAATGAGGTTTGTGCCTACGGACCGGGGTATTTCAATCCTTACTCGGTAATGGAAATAGAAAATCGTATTTTACACCTCTTAAGCGATAGAACATTCTACGAGGAGCTCAGCCATAGAGGGATTGCCAGAAGCCGGGAGATCGCCACGATGCAGCAAAAAGATCTGGATGCGCTTATGCACATGGTCTTCGACTAACGGACTTTTCTGCTTCAAGGAAAACTCAAAGTATCCTGCTTATTTCTTCTCCCACCTTCGAAAATGGTCATTTTATACCGATCAGATGCGAAGCCATACGCAGGTATTTCAATACAAAACCGGAATATTCATCCGAAACTTTCCAGAAATAGGCCAGTGGCAGATAAATCACCAGGATGATAAATGATCTTAATAAGATATCTAACAAGATGTTGTGAAACTGTGGAATAAAACAGACGGCTCCATAGACCAATCCTCCCAGGATCAGGATCTTGAGTGTTCCCGACTTGAAGGGTAAGATCTTAATTCTTGAATATACAAACAGGACATTGATGGTAAGTATAAAGATCTGGGCCAAAAAAGTCGCGAGGGCGGCACCTACAATACCTAGCGGAGGGATCAGAAAATAATTGGAGACCACCACCACAATAAGAAAAGTAATATTGAACCAGAAAACCTGTTTAAAATATTTGGAATACTGAAGGACAAAAACGCTCACCGCCAGCGAGGCGCTCAACAGCTTCGTCAGTGCAATGAACAACAACACGTATTTCCCGCTGGAATAGGATGGTGGTAATAAACGGAAAATATTATCCGCGTTAAGCCAGATACCCAAAAAGATCAACATGCTTGCCAGGCTTAAGTTTACAGAAGCACTCTGATAGATCTCTTTCACCCGGGAGAGGTTGTTTTTTGAGAAAGATTCTGATATGATGGGGATCAGAATGGTTGATGTTCCGTTGAAAGGCAGTAAGATCACCGAGCCGAGGTAAAACGCCACCGAATAGAAAGCCACACTTTTCAGATCGATCATTCCACCTACCATAAGCACATCCAGATAATTGGCAAGATAGGCGGTACTGCTGCTTAAGATCACGTACAGACCGAAAAGGCCCATGTTTTTCATTTGTCTGGCGGTCAGGAAATTCATCCGGAAAGAAAGGGTTAGTTGCCCGATAGAAATCGCATACACCACCAATATTAGTAAGATCACGGCATAGGCACTGACATACCAAAAGATAAAGGTCTCGAAGCTGATCAGTTTCTTTTGGTATAAAACAATTAAAGCCAGCCAGATAACACGTATTACAGTGTTCTTCAGGAAGGAAGCGACCGTGGTTTTGAGTGCAGCACGCAGTTGGGCTTCCAGAACGTTAAAAAAAATGAAGAAAAAAGTAAGTACGTAAATGTAATTGTAATTGTCGCCGAAAAGCTTGCTTTGGTTGGCATAGGTGTTGATGATCTGACCTTTGAAGATAAAACCGGCCAGGAGAAAAAGTAAAAAACCCACCAGCGCAATAAATAGCATAAACATGAAAAATCCGCCCTTTTGTTTGGGTTTGTTACCAAATTGTGGGAAGAACTTCATCAGTACCTGCGGGCTTCCCAGCAGGGCGAACTGGCCGAAAACCGTGCCGGCGGCCCACAGAACCCGGGTCAACCCGAATTGGTCGGCCGTGAGGAACACGGGGAAAAGCAGAACCATGTTGACATAGCCGATGGCCAGGCCAACAGCCATCCAGACCGAATTATAAAATCCCTGCTTGATTACCACTCCCATGATCTGCTGTAAATTTTTGATTAAAGATCGAAAAATTTTTTCTTTCTTACTTTTTCGAAGACTGTTTCATAAACTTTCTGGGTTTTGTCGGCCACTTCCTTTTCAGAAAACGGGGTCTCATATTCGCGGGCGATTTTTTCATGGTTGAAATGTTTCCGAAAGGCGGTGAGGATAGCGTCATGCCAGGCACTCACTTCATTTTTTACCAACATACCGTTTTCGGGATGGATAAACGGCCTGAAAAGTTCCAAATCAGAAACGAGGACCGGGGTGCCGGTTTTCAGTGCTTCAAACACGACAATCCCGAAAGTTTCCATTTCCGTTGGATGAATTAAGAAATGGCTTTCCTGCAAATGACGGGCAAGTTTCTTTTTATCCTCAAATCCACAGAAAGAGACCGGAAGTTCATATTTTTCAGCCAGCTGCCGATACGACTCGAGGGCAGTACCCAACCCCACAAAATCGATTTGAAAAGGAAGTTTTTCTTTTTCTTTGAGTTCCTTGAAGGCTTCCAGGATCAGGTCTCCTCTTTTTACGCCATCCTTTTTCCAAAAAGCGATGAGCGTAAATTTTACCGGAGGAAAGGATGGTTTTGGTGTGTAATGAAATAGCAAACCATCAATCGGATTGGGAACCACAAAGGAATGGCGGGGTTTTGCTATCCTGCTGATTTTATTTTTCAACGATTCCGAAACGAAGATCACCGCCTGGGCCCTTTTGTAAATTCTTTTTCCATAATACCCCAACGGATGATTTTTCAGGAACCTGCCCGCGCGGGTCCAGTGCTCTGTCAGGACAAAAGGTTTTTTTAACTTTCGGGAAAGCTGATAGCCGAAGAAACCGGCCGGAAACAACGCATGGCTGTGAATAATATCCGCCTCCGTGATGAAAGGATGTTTGGATAAACGAAGGATCTTTCTCTTAAGGAAAAAGGGCCATTGATACAGAAATTTCCAAAGTCTTGAAGTGATTTCAATCTTTAAGACGGGAATGTCGTCGATTTTATAAGTTCTTTCAGAAAGATTGAAAAAGCCATTTCCGGAATGAATATGAATGAATAATACGCTGGGCCGATATTCTGATGTTAACAGACTTTTGGCATGATCGAGCACGAAAGTTCCCCATTGCGGATTGTCATCATTCGGAAACCAGCAGGTTACCAAAAGGGTTGTTTTTTTTTTCATACTGGAGTCTGTTTTCTCATTCACCGAACCAATTCATGACCTCCGAAATACCACCGTTTTTGCCGATCCGGTGTTGCCCGATTGCCTCTGATATCTCCCGAAACGTCAAGTAAATCAGAGGGAATTCCGAAAGTCAAAAATCTGTAAATCAACGATTTTATCCTAACGACGGCAGGAATTTTCACCTGGGTTATAGAAAACTTCCGAAGCTTTTTTGTCATGGGAAAACCCGATTCGGTTACCGTGTGCAAGGTAATGATTTTTCAAGGTCGTTACTCCGGGGGGGAAACAGGATTTGTTTTCCGCGGAAGCGGGAACGGACCGTCAGGGAATGAAAAGGGGAGGTGATGCCGGCTACTGGTTCTGTGTTTCCAATGCTCTTTGACGCTGGATGAGGTTTTGCAGCGTGGTCCCTTCCAGATAATCCTTGATCAGATCATTCAGACCGGTCCAGAAAGAGTTGGCACTGCAGGTGGCTTTTAATTTGCAGTCATAAATCGGGTCGGCACAGTCCACAATCTGAACATCGGCCTGAAAGGCGTTTAATATGTCCAGGGTGGTAATCGCCGAAGCAGGCCTCGCCAAAACATAACCGCTTTTTCTCCCGGCTTTGTTCCGGATCAGGCCCGCGGTTTTTAATCCCCGGATGATGTGGTCCAGATAGCGCAGCGAGATATTTTGCCGATGGGAAATATTCTTTTGAAGAACACCGTTTTGCTCTTCATCCATGGCAATTTCAATCATCACGCGCAGTCCATACCGTTGTAATGTATTAACTTGCATCGATGTTTTTGGGTCGGTTAGGTAACTTGACGATAAAAGTATAAAATAAAATTGATGTTGAGCATATCTTTGATGCGAATTAGTCCAAAAAAGTACCTTTTGGGCTTTAATTTAAAATCAGACAACTTAATTTGGATCTGCCCTTTGAGTTTGGCAAAATGGTCGTTGTTTTCCAGGACCGTGACCGGAACTTCAAACGTTTTTTTTATGTTGGTGATCTGAATGGTGATGAGCACTGTTTTTTTTCCCTGACCGCGGAAACGGTTCAGATTCCTCGGGTTGTAAAATAATTTGATCAAAGGGTATTGCCCGGCATGCACCAAATCTAGGAAGTCTTCGCGCATGTGCCGATTGCTGAACAATAGTTTGTCGACGGGAATACGGATCACGCCTTCTGGCCGACTCAGGATGCCGGTGTCCGCGGGCCCGGCAATTTCCAGTTTTTTTTTAAAATAATAACGAACCACAAAATCCTGAACATTACTCTCTCCAGAGATGATGATCTTATTTTCTCCTTCAAAACGTCCCGGATTCTGTGCCTGTATTGGGATGACAGTGCCTATCAGGATCGTGATCAGAAGAATGGTATTCAGGATTTCTTTTTTCATTTTCCGGGGTTAAAATGAAAAGCTGCTTACCGGGCCGAAGATCCCGGTTCCCGGTAAGCAGCCTTTCAGGTTATACTTTAGAAGGATATTCCTGCTTCAAACATGAGACCTTTGAAACCGGCTTTGTTTCCATAATCTTGGGTGAAGTTTTTGTAAGTCTGATTTACGTATTCTGCTTTGATGATGATGTTTTTGGTAAAAAACCATCCCAGCGTGCCTTCAAAGCGGGTAATAGACTGGTTCTGGTGATTGTTCACCCCGTTGATGCGTCCGCCGACATAGAAGTTCTGATCGGTGCCGAAATAATACAGGGCGTTGAAAGCATACTGACTGTAATTGAAATCCTGTCCTCCGTAGAGTTCGGTTCCTTTTGCACTTTCCAGCGTTCCGAAGACCTGGAGTCCATCATATTTGGCAAATACGTTAAACATTACACTGTTGTCTTTGTTTGTGAATCCGGGTCCCCAGCGGCCGGTAAAGGGATTGGCGGTGATGTCAACATCGGAAGAAGAGTTGGTCTGAGGAAGCATCACCAGGTAGAAGCGCGTTCCGGTCCGTTCGCCGTAATACAGGGTGCCGAAGCTGTTTTTTGCGCAATGGTAGCCGGATAATGAAACTCTCAACCGAGTGTCTTTGTTGAAGGTTTTATCAAAACCGATCTTACCGTAATAGGCCAGTTGCTTCAGGGTATATTGCGGTGAATAGCCCGAATAACTGCTGTAGTTCACCAGGGATTGTTTCAGTGAGCCGGAAGTGACGCCGCCCATCAGGAAGAACCCTTTGTTCCGGAACAGCAATTCTGCTGCCGGAGCGGTTGTCCAGCCATCCATCACCAGATTTCCGACGAAAGGATTGTGGATGACGTTTCCGTTATCGGTTCTGAAAAAATGAGCATCCCCATAGTTGAGCCCCATTTCACCGACTTTCAGGGTCAGATATTTCATGAAACTTTCCGTTCCCGGAATGGGCAGGCGGTCAATCAAAAGGTAGCCACCCTTCACCCAGGTGTCGTTGTGGTGTTTTGAAGAAAGATAGACCGTTAAATGAACTTTGATTCCGGGAGCCAGGTCGGCGCCCAGATTCATGTTGGCTGTCGGAAGGTTAAAACCTTTTCCCAACGGAACAAGGGCTGAATCGGCATACTGGTTTAAGGCCTGAAATTGCAATGCGAAATCGCCTCCTACATGGACTTTTACTTTACTAAAAGCCATATTATCCAACTGCGGTGCTTCAAACTGTTGTGCAAACAGGGTTACAGAGACCATCACCGCTAATACTGCTAGAAATAATTTCTTCATTTTAAATTATTTTTAATTGTTAATTGATTGATTTAGGGTTGTTATTTATTAAATTTCAAGTTAAAATGCACCTCAACCTCATTTCCGGACTTAATGGTCCCGAACAGGGCCGTGGGTGGTTTCATGTTATAATCGGACATGGAAATGGGATAAACGCCCGAAACTGAAATCGTGTCGTTTTCCAGACTGCCTTTAATGGGAATCTGAACCTGATGCGAAGTCCCGGCGATGGTGAGCTTCCCGCTGATTTTGCCGGAAAACTGATCGCCCGAAAGACTCATCGTGGTTTCCTGAACCGAAACGAAGGTGATGACCGGGTATTTGTCTTTTTTCAGTGCGGTGAATGTTTTATCCGACATCAGCGATGACTCGCTTTCCAGATTCCCCACCTGGGCGGTGAACTGAACATCTTTTACAAGGAAGGTCTGGTTGGCAGATTCGTTGCCCTGAAAACTGGATTCAAACTTTTTTAAGTTTTCACTCCAGTTGTGCAACGTGGAAGTTCCTGTCACCGAAACCTTACTTGTGGCGCCGGATTGATACTTTGTGAATACCTGGGCTTTAGCCTGAAATCCGACCAGGGATAAGGCTATCAGAATAATTAAACTGTTTATTGATTTCATTTTTTTATTATTTTAATATACAAATCCTATAGAATTACTAGGACAAAATTAACAGCATTTGTGATATAAAAAACAGTAATAGTGAAAAATTTCACAAAAAAGAATAATTTAAAATGGTTTTAGATAATTTGGATGATTTTTCAAAAGTAATGGTCCTTCTTTCAATGATTTAGAAATTGGGAACCGAGAGGAGCTTATTTTCCCGAGAAAGCTCAAAAATTTCAAAAACAGAACCGGATTGGGGTTATTTAGACGAATTCAAAGGGGAAGAAGGCTTGTTTTTTTCCGGAAACCGGTGAAAAGTTTATACCACCTGATAAATTTCATTCCGGAAAAGTGATTTTGAGAAGCATCGAAATTAACCCAAGATAAATGACAGATCCTACCTCTTTAACAAAGCATAAGAGTGTGTTCTGGTTTTAATCAAGGGAGCTATTGTTTAATAATTCTGGTGGTGAAAAGGGGTTCTCCGTTTTTCGCGATTTTAAGCAGGTAAATTCCACTGGGGTATCCGGAAAGATCCAGGTTACTTTTGGGATTTTCAATGGCAAAGCGGAGTACGAGTCTGCCTTCGTAATCAAACAGGTTCAAATCTAAAGATTCCCGAAAGGGATTGATGGAAATGTGCAGCATATGATGCGTCGGATTGGGATAAACAGAAAACCGGGTGGCAGCAGGATTATCCACGGTTCCCGTTGCGGTGCTACACAGGGACGGATAGGTGGGATTCTTTTCAATTTCCTGTCCCGGAGTTAGATCTTTTCCCGCCAATCCGGGAAAATCCGGAGCTAAATAAGTGCATCGGAATACGGCATTTCCGGTTGGGGTAGTACCTTGGGTTATGGCCGTGTCAGTGCACACAGGATTGGTATATTTCCAAAGCATATTTTTGGTGCTGTCAATTTCAAAGAATATTCCGGAATCTCCCGAGCAGATAATCATGGAGCCATTACTTAAAACCTGGACACTTCCGATGTTCTGGCTGAAAAAATCCAGGGGATTTTCTGCTGTGTAAGTCCAGAAGGCTTTACGGGGTAAATAAGGGGTCGTATCGCTGGCAAGAGAATAAGTATTCGAGTCGGTGATGGGCGGGTTAATGATGTCTATTGAAGAATATCGGCCCTGGGGTCTTTTCAGCCCGTTGTTGAATACAATAATCTTTCCGGCATTTGGCAGCCCCTGGGGTATCCAGTGGGCATCATGCTGACCGAAAAATTGCTGGTCAGTGGAACTTCCTCTGTTATAGGCAGCCGGATTCCCCCATCGATAGAGAAGATCCCCTCCTTTTCCATATTTTCCTCCCGAATGGGAAGCCGCTTCGGCAGTGGTAGTACTGTGATCAATCACCCAGATTTCATTGAAATTATGTACGCATAACATGATCTGGTCACTTTGGGGATTATAATCAATAGCGTTTA
>JBJKPL010000310.1:0-9819 GCA_046706345.1 Candidatus Sulfidibacterium sp. | reverse complement strand
GATAAAAAAGGCCAGATCTTCGACGGGCTGATCTCAGGAGTCAGCAAGTGGGGCATTTTCGTGCAGATAGTCGAAAGCAAAAGCGAGGGCCTGGTGCGCTTCGGTTCGATGAAAGACGACTTCTATTACCTGGATGAAGACAACTACCAGATCATCGGCCGGCGTTACGGACAGAAGCTGCGCCTGGGCGACCCGGTGAAAGTCATCGTGAAAAACATCGACCTCGCCGCCCGCCAGCTGGATTTTGAGCTGGTGGATGAATTTTGATGCGGAATTAATTATCTCAGAGGCGCCAGTTCTGGCGCCTTTTTTATTTAAGCGTGCCGTCCAGCCAGTGGATGATATTCAGCAGCAGCCGGTAATTCTGATTGGCCAGGGGACTGTTCATCCCGAACTTTCTTTTCATGGGGCCGGTCACCTGGGCGGTAAACATGCCGGCTTCCCCGAACACAACCACTTTTCCTTTGCCGAAGGTCCTGAAGGCCCCCTGCGACATTCCTTCCGCGCTGATTCTCGGGGTATTGCTGTTGATTCTCCAGGCTGTTTCAGGCAGGTAATCGACATAATGACGGTCAAAAGTCAGTACGGGCGTCGCTTCTTTGGGGATTCGAAAGGCCTGGCCCGTGAAAGTGGCAACATGGTTCACCGATTCTTTCTTGTTGCGCCCCCGGGTCAGAATGCTGGGTGTTAAAGTCCCGTTTTTGAGCTTAAAAATGGCCGGGCCCGGAAGATGAGGATCCATGACAAACCCATTGGTCATCTCAAATCCAAATGCGGCGGCCAGCGCTTTGGCCGCGCCGGGCATGGGCATGTGGTCGGCAATCAGGAACAGGCTGCCGCCGTTGGAAACCCATTTTTTTACCACAGCGATCTCCTCTTTTGTAAATGCGGAGGGCGTCGGCAAAGACCAGTGCCGGGCATTGACCTTGTTTAAAGCGTTGGAGATGACCAGGATCTTTCCTTTGCTCAGCCCTTCTTCCGTGAACTGGCCTCTGTAGGGCAACACAACGTATCCGTCCGCTTCCAGCAAATTACAAAAAGGCTCATACCTGCCGGTGGTTCGATTCAGATCATAATGACCTTCGTCAAGAAAAATGACAGGCCCCTTGCTCGGAGCGTATTCCGGATGGGAGATGTTGTGACTGTAATTGAGGTCGGCAACCTGCTGGGAAAACAACATGCCCGGAAGCAGCATGGCCATAATAAGTACAAAAGTTTTCATAAAAACTGTTTTTGCGGGCAAACTTAACGGTTTTCGCGAAAAAATGTCACAAAAAGTGCCGAAAACACAGGGCCCGGGCCGTCTGCGGATGCATGAACCCGAAAAAAGTCATGAATTCACCGAGGAAAGACCACAGAAAAAAAACAGGGCTTGCGATTTCGCAAGCCCTGTTTTTTATGTCGTCAATTCAGGACGATTTGTTCCGTTAAAACGTTTAGGCTACGTTTAAATTTCGGCACTGCGGACCGCCAGGTTGCGGTCGATTTTCTTGAACAATCCCTGTAATACTTTGCCGGGACCGACTTCCACCACTTCCTTGGCGCCGTCGGCGACCATGTTTTTCATGATCTGGGTCCACCGCACCGGCGAGGTCAGCTGCGAGATCAGATTGGTCTTGATGATCTCCGGGTCGGTAACCGACTGGCCGGTGACATTCTGATAGACCGGGCAGACGCCGCGGTTGAATTTGGTGTGACTGATGGCTTCGGACAACTCCAGCCGGGCAGGCTCCATCAACGGCGAATGAAATGCGCCGCCGACTTTCAGCATCAGCGCTCTTTTGGCACCGGCAGCCGTGGCTTTTTCGATGGCTTTCTCCACCCCGGGAACGGTACCGGAGATCACCAACTGTCCCGGGCTGTTGTAATTGGCCGGGACGACCACATCCGGAATGGATGCGCAAATCTCTTCCACCACACTGTCATCGAGTCCGAGAATGGCAGCCATCGTCGAGGGCTCCAGTTCACAGGCTTTCTGCATGGCATCGGCCCGCTTGGCCACCAGCCTCAGTCCGTCTTCGAAGGAAATGGTCTCGTTGGCGACCAGCGCCGAAAACTCACCCAGCGAATGACCGGCCACCATGTCGGGTTTGAAACCGTTTCCCAGGATCCGGGCCAGAATGACGGAATGAAGAAAAATGGCAGGTTGTGTCACTTTGGTTTGTTTGAGGTCGTCTTCGGTACCGCCGAACATGACGTCGGTAATCTTAAATTTCAGGATATTGTTGGCTTTTAGAAACAAATCTTTCGCCCTGGAAGACTTGTCAAACAAATCTTTTCCCATTCCCACATACTGTGCACCCTGACCGGGAAATACGTAAGCGATCATAAAATCAGTTTTTGTTAAGTGCTCTATCGGCGATCACCAAAAAAGCGCAGCAAAAATAAGAATAAATTGATGAAGTCAAGATATAATGACAATGCGCCCATAATGGTCATCTTCCGGGTGTCTTCCACGCCTTCCACCATTCCGGCCCCGATGCGTTTCAGTTTCTGAACATCATAGGCCGTCAGTCCGGTGAAGATCAGCACCCCGAGAAAACTGATGATATAATCCAGTCCGCTGCTGTGCATGAACAGGTTGACGATCATGGCGATAAACAGCCCGACGACGCCCATGATCATGAGGTTCCCGAAACGGGTCAGGTCCGTCCGTGTGGTATATCCCAGCACCGCCATGAAACCGAACATCCCCCCGGCAATGACAAAGGTCTTGGCAATGGAGGCGCCGGTGTATTCCAGCAACACAAAACTCAGACTCATGCCCATGAGCACCGCAAACAGCACAAACAGCAGGGCCATGGTCGAGGCCGCCATGCGGTTAAACCGCGCGCCCATGGCAATCACCATGATCAGCGGCGAGAACGTGATGATCATTCCGAATAACGTCATGCCGCCTTTGGGCGTCACCATGGAGCCGATCAGTGCCGGCGTGGAGGCAAAAAGCCAGGCCGTGACGGCCGAAATGGCCAGCGCCAGGAACATCCAGCCGAATACCCCGGCCAGAAAAGTTTGTGATATCGGTACGGCGTCGGTTCTCTTGTCGAAAATATTGATGTTATTTTCCATTTTTTTTCAGTTTAAATCCTCAATCCTTTTTATGATAATTTGGAAGAGATCAGGTGAATGAACTCTTCGCGTGTTTCTTTTCTTTCAAAAGCACCCGTAAAATCGGAGGTGGTGGTCACGGAGTTCTGCTTCTGCACGCCGCGCATGGCCATACACAAATGGCGGGCTTCGATGACTACCGCCACGCCCAGGGGGTGCAGCGTTTCGTTGATGGCCGTCTTGATCTGGGTGGTCAGCCGTTCCTGCACCTGCAACCGGCGGGCATAGGCTTCCACCACGCGGGCGATCTTGCTCAGGCCGGTGATGTATCCGTTGGGAATATAGGCCACGTGAGCCCGCCCGATAAAGGGGATCATGTGATGCTCACACATCGAGAACAACTCGATGTCTTTCACGATCACCATCTGCCGGTAGTCTTCCTTGAACCGGGCAGACAACAGGATCTCTTTCGGGTCGTGATCGTAGCCCTGGGTCAGAAACTGCATGGCCTTGGCAACGCGTAACGGCGTTTTTTGCAGTCCTTCCCTTTCGGGTTCTTCCCCAATGAGCTTTAAAATCTCTTTGTAATGATATTGTAATTGCTCCAGTTTTTCCGGCGCATAAGTTTCAATTCTTTCGTAATCAAACATGGGTTTCGGCATATTCTTAATTTTTAAATTGATAAAAGGCACTTCACAAAAAAGGTGCCAAATGATTTAGGCTCCGTAATATTCCACGAAGTTGTTTTCCGATTCATAGACTTTGATGCAGTGCAGCACCGATCCCAGGGTCCGGATCGGGGCATCCAGCTGCTCCCAGATCGCCACGGCGAGGTTTTCCGTCGAGGCCATCCGACCTTGCATGAAGTCCACTTCCAGGTTAATGTTTTTATGATCGATCTTTTCGATGATCCGCTCGCGGATCACCTTGCTCAGCCCCTTCAGATTGATCAGGAATCCGGTCTCCGGATCGATGTTTCCTTTCACGGTCACAAAAAGCTCGTAGTTGTGCCCGTGCCAGTTGGGATTGGAACATTTTCCGAATACTTCCAGGTTTTTCGCGTCGGAAAATTCGGGTTTGAACAAGCGATGGGCAGCATTAAATCGTTCTCTTCTAGTAATGTATATCATATTTCCTGGTTTTATTTACAAAAATAAGACTATTCGACCATTCTGGTGGTTAAAAAGACTTAAAAGCGGCGTTAAATTTGTGAGGAAACGCTATTCCTTGATCCTCCGGGTGAGTGCCGTGGCGAAGATAAATTCGTTCAGTTCTTCGTTATCCGTTTTCAGGACTTCCTGGTTGTTGCCTTCCCACCACAACCGGCCTTTGTTGATAAAGGAAATTTTCTCGCCGATCTGCAACACGGAGTTCATGTCGTGGGTGTTGATCACGGTGGTCATATTGAATTTCTTGGTCAGTTCCGACAGCAGTCCGTCGATGCGCTCGGCGGTCTTCGGGTCGAGGCCCGAGTTGGGTTCGTCGGCAAACAGGTACTTCGGAATCAGCGAGATCGCCCGGGCAATGGCCACGCGTTTCAGCATGCCGCCGCTGAGTTCCGAGGGGAACTTCCGGTTGGTACCCGCCAGGTCCACATGTTCCAGCACGAAATTTACCCGTTCCTTTTTTTCCTTCGGCGTCATGTTGGTGAACATGTTCAGGGGGAACATGATGTTTTCTTCCACATTGAAGGAGTCGAACAGGGCCCCGCCCTGAAACAACACCCCCATTTCCTGCCGGATCTGCTGGCGTTTCTTTTCCGTCAGATGGCCAAATTCCCGGTCGTTGAACAAAATGTTGCCCTGATCGGCTTCGTAGAGGCCGATGCAGCATTTCATCAGCACCGTCTTGCCCGAACCGCTCTGCCCGATGATCAGGTTGGTCTTGCCCTGCTCAAAAGTGGTGTTGATGTCTTCCAGGACCGTCGTTCCCTCAAAGCTTTTGTATATATGCTGGACTTCGATCATGTCAGTAACAGTTGGGTGAGTAGTAGGTCGAAAAAGATGATCAGGATGCTGCTTTGGACCACGGCGTCGGTGCTGGCCTGGCCCACTTCCACCGAGCCGCCTTTCACCGTATACCCTTTGTAGGCCGACACCGAGGTGATGATGAAAGCAAAGACCACGGTCTTGATCATGGCATAGGTGATGGTGAACGGATCGTACCAGTCGCGGATGCCGTTGATGTATTCTGCCGAAGGTACGATGCCCGTGACGATGGAAGAGATCCATCCGCCGACCACCCCCAGAAAGATCGAAAAGATGATCAGGATGGGGAAGTAGATCACGGCGGCCGTGATCTTCGGCAGGATCAGGTAGTTGGCCGGATTGACACCCATCACGCGAAGCGCATCGATCTGCTCGGTGATGCGCATGGTGCCGATCTCCGAGGCAATGCGCGACCCCACCTTCCCGGCCAGGATCATGCTGATGAACGTCGGGGCGATCTCCAGCACCATCATCTGACGGGTGGAGAAACCGATGATCGTATTGGGAATAAACGGTGAGTCAATATTGTAAGCCATCTGGATGGCGATGATGGCGCCCAGAAACAGCGAAACCACCGCGACGATGCCGATGGAGTCGGAGCCGATCCTTTTCAGGTCGAGCAACAGCTGCCGGCGGAACACAAAACCCTTGTCAGGCCGCTTAAAGGCCTGAAACATGATGTATAAATATTCGCCGAGTTGATGAAGTATTTTCATCCGATCAATTTTAGAATCAGGAACTTCAAAAGCCGGGTTCCCTTTCGGGGATGATAAAAACAATGGCTTTTTCCCGTGCCCGTACAAAGGGCTAAATTATAAAAATTCACCCTGCCAACGGGCACAGGCCTCAAAAATTATCATCTTTGCCGACAGAACAAAACCAAGAAAAAATAGTCAGGACTATGGAACATCAGGAAGAAAAACAATGCCTGCTTTGTCACAAAACCGATCAGGAAGCGCCGTTGCTGCGGCTCGATTTTCAGGGAAAGAATTACTGGATCTGCCCGCAACACCTGCCTGTACTCATCCACGAACCTAAAAAACTCGAGGGCCTGCTGCCCGGTGCCGGCAGTCTGCAGGCAGGGTAAAACCCTTCCGGAGAAATTCTGGTTTTTTCTTGACTTTCATGCATTTCCATCCTCGGGGAAAAACGATATTTTTGTAAAAAATCGAACGCTTGAAAAAAGTCCTGCTCATCCGGTTCAGCTCCATCGGCGACATCGTGCTCGTCAGTCCTGTGATCCGGGCGCTGAAAACGCAGCTGCCCTGTGAACTGCATGTGCTGACCAAACGGAAGAACCGCAACCTGGTGGCCCACAATCCGTATGTGGACCAGGTGCATGTTTTTGAAAAACGCTCTGCCGATGCGTTACCGGCACTGAAACGGGAAGGTTTCGATTTTATCGTCGACCTGCAGAAAAATCTGCGCTCATCGCGCGTGAAAAGGCATTTGAAGGTCCCTTCCGCTTCCTTTCCCAAGCTGAATCTAAATAAATGGCTGCTGGTCCGATTTAAGATCAACCGGCTGGAAGACGTCCACATCGTGGACCGTTATTTCCGTGCGGTGGAAAACCTGGGCGTGAAAAACGACGGCAAGGGCCTGGATTTTTTCATTCCGGAAGAAGATTTTGTGGATCTGAAAACGTTTCCTCCGTTGAAGGAAAATGGCTATGTCGGCCTGGTGATCGGCGGGCAGCACAAAACCAAGATGTTCCCGCCTGAAAAAGCGGCCCGCGTCATCGGCCGTTTGCCCTGGCCCGTGGTGCTGCTCGGCGGCCCTGAAGATCGTGAAAACGGCGAAACCATCCGCCACCTGACGGAAAACAAACAGGTACTGAATGCCTGCGGCGAGCTCTCGCTGAACGCCTCCGCCTCGCTGGTGCGACAGGCCGGGATCATCATCACCAACGACACCGGTTTGATGCACATTGCCGCCGCGTTCAAAAAACCCGTCATCAGCATCTGGGGCAACACGGTCCCGGAATTCGGCATGGTTCCCTACGAGCCCGGCAACGAAGAAAACGTGGTCATCGCCGAAGTCAAGGGACTGAAATGCCGTCCCTGCAGCAAGATCGGTTATGAAAAATGCCCCAAAAAGCATTTTAAATGCATGATGGATCAGGATGAGGATTTCATCGTGAATGAGGCGATACGGTTATTCCCAAATAAAAAATAAATTTGAGTGTCTTACGTGAACTAAAATGAGCAAAAGTGACTAAAGTTATGGGAGCCCAACTTTACGGACTTTATGAACTTTAGTCACTTTATGAACTCTTTAAAAACCGGACCGCAGTTTATCTTTCCGTTTTCATGGTGTCGAGCACGTAAACTGCTTTTTTGAACACATTGTCGATCTGATGATAGATGGGATAGAAACCTTTTTCATTCAGAATATCCTGACCCACATAAGCTTTGAACAGCACCTCGATGTTGTGCTTCGAAACTTCCACTTTGCGGGCGGTTCCCTTGATGCCTTTTTCTTTGGCGTAAGCCACCAGGTCTTTGAATTCTTTGTCGCTCATGTTAAAGCCCTTGTCGAAGCTCCGGAAATTCTTGAATTTCGACAGATGGGGACGGTGTGCATCGGCGTAATCGAAAGCAAACTGATAGATCAGCCCTTTGTTGGCCAGGATGTTGTAGTAAGAATGCAGCGTGTCGGACAGCAAGGGTACGAAAATGTCGGGCATGATGCCGCCGCCGCCGTAAACGATCTTCCCTTTGGGGGTGACGAACTTCTCGGCTTTATCGAGTTTCACGCTGTCGCGGTTGGTCAGCTCGCCGTCCAGGAAACGATGGTACGGTTCTTCGTAATAGGCTTCGAAATCGCCTTTTTTATAGGGTCGCTGGATGCAACGGCCGGTGGGCGTATAATAGTGAGCCACTGTCAGCCGCAAGGCGGAACCGTCGGGAAGCCGCACCTGTTCCTGTACCAGCCCTTTTCCGAACGAACGCCGTCCGATTACCACGCCCACATCGTTGTCCTGCAGGGCGCCGGTCACGATCTCGGCGGCCGAAGCCGTCCCCTCGTTGATCAGTACGGCCACATCCGTGTGGATCAGCCGGCCTTTGCTGGTGGCAAAGGCATAAGACTTCGGCCGGTGCAGGCCTTTGGTGTAAACGATCAGTTTTCCTTCGGGCAGGAACTCATCGGCCACGTTGATGGCCGCATTCAGATAACCGCCCGGATTGTTGCGGAGGTCGAGGATGAGTTTCTTCATCCCTTCTTTTTGCAGTTTTTTCACGGCCTTGTCGAATTCTTCATACGTGGTGGCGGAGAACTTGTTCAGCTTGATGTAACCCACTGTTTTGTTCACCATGTAGGCGATATCCAGACTGTAGGTCGGGATGATGCCCCGGGTGATGGTGAAGTTGATCAGCTTGGGTACCCCGCGGCGGAAAATGCTTACATGCACCTTGGTGCCTTTGGGGCCTTTGAGTTTATGAATGGCTTTGTTGTTGGTGATGCCCACACCGGCCACGAGCGTATCGTTGACTTTCACGATGCGGTCGCCGGCCATCAGGCCGACTTTCTGGGCGGGGCCTCCCGGAATGGGATTCAGCACCATGATGGTATCGTTGACGATGCTGAAGCTGATGCCGATGCCTTCGAAACTGCCCAGCAGCGGATCGTTGATCTCATTGTATTCCGCTGCGGTGATGTATGCCGAGTGCGGATCCAGATCGTTGAGCATGCCTTTGATGGCATAAGTCTCCAGTTGATCCTGATTGACAGAATCCACATAGTTGTTCTCAATATATTGGATGATGTCGTCGACCTTGGCATAGTGTCCACGGGTCGGGGTCAGATAAGTAACGCCGGTAGTATTTTGTGCGTTTCGTTCCAGTAAAAATCCCAGGCCGACGCCAAAGATCAGGATCAGCGCAAAAGCGATGGGAAGGTAAATTGAATATTTTCTCGATTGGTTACTCATTTTAAAAACTTTGAGGAATCTGCAAATATAGGAATAGTAAAAATGAGAAAACAGCCTGACCCTTTACTTTTAGGAAATATTAGGGAAATGGAAAAGCCCGAAGTATGAAGACCGAAGATGTGAAAGCTGTAATATTTTAGGCGGCTGAACCGGTCCGCCCTAGACGGAGGCTACTTCAATCCCTGCCGCTGAATAGGGGGTCATTTATTGGCAACATATTCCAAAATATCACCAGGTTGACAATCTAACACCTTACAAAGAGTTTCCAACGTGCTAAACCGAATGGCTTTTGCTTTTCCTGTTTTTAATATGGAAAGGTTCGATAGCGTCAAACCCACTTTGTCAGAAAGTTCATTGAGCGAGATTTTCCGTTTCGCCATTACAACGTCCAAGTTTACTACAATTGCCATCGCTTATACTGTTAAATCGTTTTCATTTTGTAATTCTAATCCTTTTTTAAAGATGATTGCAATAATATAGATTACCGCGCCCATTAAAATAAAGGCTTGGCTGTCACCTAAAAATTGATTTAAGAGACCAGTAACATAACCGAAATGCATTAAATATTTTGCATACTGTCGGCCAATAAAACTGACGAGTCCAATGGAAAGAGTGAAATAACTTAATGAGGAAATTTGGCTTGAAACAAAAAGGCTGAAAGGTTTTGATAAGTTCATTTTATGAAGGAGCCGGACGAGAATGTAAAACAGATAGGCTTTTAAAATGGCAATAAAAAGAATAAAACTATAAAGGCCGAAAAAAGCCGATTGCTTGTCTTTGTATATTGCCGTTAAGTCCAATTTTTGATACAGATGCGGTAGCAGTTCGGGTTTGTACAGACTGAAAAAGAAA
>JBJKPL010000309.1:0-12678 GCA_046706345.1 Candidatus Sulfidibacterium sp. | reverse complement strand
CCGAAGTTTCTGTGCACCAAATAGGTAGCGTACCATTTAAAAAACGGATAGATCAGAAAATGGTGTTTTGCTTTCATGATCATAAGCCAAGGAGTATCAGGATGAGAAAAAAGGCAAACTGCGAAACAAAGACTGTTGCGGAAAGCGGATTCCGGACATTCACCTTGAAGATCCGCAGGATGCCCAGAAAGATCAGCGAAAGCAAAAACCAGTCGAAATAATTTTTGATGGGAATCCCGCCACTTTGCCAGTGCCACATTTGCAGTTCCGGGGCCATGGCTTCCAGCAGAAGGTCATAAACCACCAGCAGACCGGCGGGAAGTATCAGGCTTAAAACCGGTGACCGCCGGAAAACGAAAAAAATCCCGGCAACGGCATATACCAGTACCAGCCAGTTGATTCCGATAACCGGCGGCACACCGAAAATTTTGAATCCCAGACTGGTGCCATAGGAATAAGAGCCAAAGAGCATGCCCGTCTTTACTCCGATGATCTCCGTTGTCATACCGCCCAGGAAAATCGTTGCGAAGGCAATCAGTTCCTTTTTGGAATTCCGCCAGGAATGGAACAGGAGCAAAATCACGGCATTCATCAAAAGGGCACCGGGAATCAGCCGGATAAAAAGAGCCCGTGAAGGCGTCCACAAAACCCCTGCGGCGCCCACCAGATAAAACAAAGGGATCCAGTATCGAGCGATGGTGACGGCTTTTGGATTCATCGGCGGACTTTAATTTTGTTGTTTCTGGCCGAAAATTGCTCGATCAGGAACAGGTCGAAAAATACCAGGCTAAACCCATAGGCAAGATCTTCTATTGGGATGGAAAAGATTCGCAGGCCCAGGATCGCGGAAGGATTATACCAGACGATGGGCTCCCGGAGCAGGCTTCCGGTAAGGATCCCGTCCATGATCAGGAAGGGAAGTAGCATGATCAGGAACGAAACATACAAACGATCGATCACCCTACCGCGGTCAAAGAGACCGATCACCAGCGTTACCGTCATCAGCAAAGCGGCATAAAAGGTGTAAATCTGGTTCATGTGCCGGACCAGGAGAAAGATAAAAAACACGATGAGCAACGAGGTAATTGTGGTACTGGCTCTGGGGCCAAGATGTCGGTTGGGGAAGTAGTGGAAGAAGGCCTCATGAATGAAAATACAGGCATACGGTACCACGATGAAAAACAGGATCTCTTCCAGGGGCAGACCCAGGATCTTTGTCTGAAAGAGATAATGGGAATTGAATCCCCAGATGCCTTTTTGCGTCAGGAAAATGTCGGGGACCAGGTAAACCGTAGCCACGATCAGCAGCACCGGAAACACAATTTTCCACCTTTTATAAAACTGCAGTTCTTTATCGAAGCTGAGCGCCAAAGGAACGATCCCGGAAAGGAACAGCAAAAGAGCATATATTTTCATGACGAAGACTCTTTAAAATATTTCCGGGGAAAGACCAGCAAGCCGAAGCTGTTGAATCCGGTTTGGCCTTTTGGATGATGGTGTCCTCGGTGGGCACGGATCAGGGCCCGAATATAGCGGTTGTGCCTGTTCTGTAAAAAAGGGATTCGCATTCGCCGGTGATAGACGATCTCGTGCAAAACAAAATAGGTAAACCCGTAAAGGGTGATGCCGATGGCAATCAGAACCAGCGGAAAAAACCCGGTTAAAAATCCGATGATCATTAAAATTACAGTCGGTGCGGCATAGATCAGAAAAAAAAGATCGTTCTTCTCCCATACACAATGTGAGGAGTTTTTTTCCGTTTCCGTTCTCAGGTCATTGACATGATGGTCGCGATGCCAGCGCCAGAGGAATCCATGCATCACGTATTTGTGGCTGAGCCAGGCGACGGCCTCCATCAGGAGGTAGGGGACGAGTATGAGGAAAATGGTTTCCATAAACTAGATCAGAATATTCATTTTGTGCTCTACATAGGCTTTAGCCAGCAGCAGGGTCTTCCGGCCGTTGGAGATCCTTATCCTTTTTGAAAGAATTTCCCGGGCATGGGTTCTTTCGATTTTCCGAAGCAGGGAAGTGTAATACTTGAACGCTACGTAAACCGGTAACCGCGCGTTGATGGGCAGTTTCCGAATGCCTTTCAACGCTTCGGTAAAATCCTGGTGGATGCTTTGAATAATTTGATTTTTTGATCCTTCATCGAATTTCGATGGGTTGACAGCCGGAAAATAACTGCGCTCCAGTTCCTCCAGGTCATTTTTTAAATCCCGGAGGAAATTTACCGTTTGAAAGGCGGATCCCAGTCGTTGGGCCGTGAATTTCAGGGCTTCAAAAAGTTCCTGATTCCCACGAGTGAAAACTTTCAGGCACATGAGTCCCACCACATCTGCCGACCCGTGAATGTATTCTTCCATCTCGCTGACGGACTGGTATTCTTTTTTATAAAGGTCGAGTTTCATGCTTTTTAAAAAAGCGTCAATATATTGCTGGGGGATGTCATATTTTTTAACGGCAATCTGAAAGGATTGCAATACCGGGTTTAAACTAATTCCCTTTTTATAGGCTTCCCGGTATTCGGATTCAAAGTTTTCAAGCAACTGCGCTTTGTCCTCCCGGTCAAAGGTATCCACAATCTCATCGGCCACCCGCACAAAACCATAAATAGCGAAGATGGCTTCACGGGTTTCCCGGTCGAACAACCGGCTGGCCGTATAAAATGAAGTGCTGTATTTTTTTGTGACCACCTTTGAAATATCAAAGGCTGTCCTGTCATATAGATTGATTGGTGTCATGATGGTCCTTTTAAAGTTTTCTATTCCGTGCGATTTATGATGGATTCAATTTAACAATACAAATATGTAATAAAAATGCAAAAATAATACAAAAATGAAATAAAAAACCAAATAAAGCCTTTTTAAGGATTTTTCATAGGGAAAAACCTGATAATTTTTATTGATCAGACTAAGATAATAATAAAAACTTAAAGATGAATGCCTCTAAGTCAGAAGTTTGTTGGGGAAGCGAGGGGCTTTATGAATCGAGGTAACGTGCGTATATTTCTTCGAGGGGGGTATTTTTGTCTTTTTCGAAGATCTCCTGGTGAAAATGGGAGAGTTTGGAAAACATTTCAAGCGCCGATTTCATTTCCTTTTCCGAAATATTGCCGCTGATCAGAAGAGAAACGGCATACATATCCTGAAAAACACTGAAAAGTTCGGCTTTTCCTTTGTCGGTGATCATCACGATCTTGGAGCGTTTGTCATTCACATCATCGAATTCTTTCACCAGCCCTTTTTTGACCAGCCTTTTGATCAGCTCTACGCCGGTGGTCAGTTCCATCAGATGTTTGTTGATCAGTTCGCTTTTGGAAAGTTGTTTTTCCCTGAGCAGGGTGGCCAGAAATCCGAACTCGTCGATGGTCTTGAAATTTCTGTTTTTGAAGGTCTGTTTCAGATAACGGGTGGCAAAACGGTAGAGCCGCGTCAGCATGGCAGAAAAGGCCACTTGCGGAATGTCTTCGTAGTGGAGGTAATCGTTTGGGCCCAGCGCGCCCTTTTTCTGAGGCTCAACCTTAAAAAGGGAATCTTTTAAGTGCAATGCGAACATCTTCAGGTCTGCATCCTGCTCATTTTTAACGTATGCCTCGATGTGAGGCAATAGCTGTTCCAGTAATTCTAATTCTTTCGACATGATCGTGTGCCCGACAATTTGCGAGCAAATTTAATAAAAAAGGTGTAGGCGTTTGATTTTAGAACAAATACGTTTTTTGAACTGGTAGATTTGAAAAAATCAAATTGAAATTATCACCGTCATTTGTCATGTGAGGCAGAATGATATAGCTTTAGAAAAGGTCCGTGCCAGTGTATCCCGTGTGGGTGCAGTTATCCGATATGAAAAGGGAAAGAAGACATTCTGTAGCGGCCAGCTGCTTTTCTGGCACAAAAAAGGCCGAAAAAGTTCCGGCCTGGTGTGGGGCGTACTGGAATCGAACCAGTGACCTCTTGCCTGTCAAGCAAGCGCTCTAAACCAACTGAGCTAACGTCCCTTGAAAGAAAATCCCAAATTCCAAAAATCAGATCTCAACATTCCAGCGAATAATTCATAGAATAAGTTTGAAAAATTCACGGTCCTTTCCCGTTTGTGATTTGGATTTTGAAAATTGTTTTTTTAAGAACTCTGGTGGGACATATTGGATTCGAACCAATGACCCCTGCTCTGTGAAAGCAATGCTCTAAACCAACTGAGCTAATGTCCCTAAAATGCACTGGCATTTTTTAAGGCTGCAAAAATAATAAAATACTTTCTCCCCTCCGTAAAAAATTATGAAGAAAAATCAGGCCACAAGGTGAAATTTTAATAAAAAGGCTACCGCGACGCCCAGCAGGGCCCCCACGAGCACTTCTACCGGCGTGTGGCCCAGCAGTTCTTTCAGTTGTTCCTGCACATAGCCTTCGTCGAAAATTTTTCCAAGGGATTCTCCCAGCCTGTTCAACACTCCGGCTTGTTTACCCGCGGCACGCCGGATGCCGGCCGCATCATGCATCACGATGATGGCAAAAACCAGGCAGATGGCAAACAACGGGCTGGCAACGCCTTTCGAAATACCTACCGCTGCTGTCAGGGCACTCACCGAAGCGGAATGGGAACTGGGCATGCCTCCGGTTTCCCACAGCCGTTTGATGTTGAGTTTTTTATCGATGAGGATCGAACTGACGACCTTGTAAAACTGAGCCAGAAACCAGGCGACAAATACCACGTCAAGGATGCTGTTGTCCAGAAGAATTCCCTTTTCCATGTCAGAGGATTTTTGAAGATACAAAGTTAGAGATAACTCAGGGCCGAAAGTGAGCCGCCAGGGAAATATTTGCGGGATAATTGCTTTGATGGGCCATGGAGAACATTTCCCGGACAATTTTATATCTTTGGCGCTGCTTAAGATACAGGCTCCCTGCGGGGAAGCGCAGGATGGACATTTCAGTGAACGGGGGTTATTTTCCCAAGGGAACAGCTTAAGATTTGATAGTTAATTTATTATCCCATTAAATTTACATCCATGAGTAAAGGATTTATCATGATTTTTGTTTTCGTGCTGGCTTTCGGATCGCAAGCTTTTTGCCAGAGCGGAAAGAAGCAAATTACCCTGGACGACATCTGGACCAACCATACGTTCAGTCCGAAAATGGTCTACGGGATCTTTTCTTTAAACAACGGAACCCAGTATACGCGTATCAAAGACGGTTCCATCGTGGTTTATGATTACCGGACCGGTGACTCTGTCCGGACCCTGGTGAACGGTGCCGACCTGATCCCGGAAGGACAGACCAAGCCGATCAAGATCACCAGTTTTGAGGTCAACAAAGATGAAAACGAATTTATTTTTCCTACCCAGGTGGAGCACATTTACCGCCATTCCCGTCGGTCGTACGATTACATCTGGAATGCCAAGACCCGGAAGCTAACCCCGCTGTCCACCAAAGGAAAACAGCGCCTGGCTCAGTTTTCCCCCGACGGCAGCAAGATCGCCTTTGTCAGGGACAACAACCTGTATCTGAAAGATCTGAATACCGGCGAAGAAAAACAGATCACCTTCGACGGCAAAAGAAATCACATCATCAACGGTACCTGTGACTGGGTGTATGAGGAAGAATTTGGCTTCACCAAAGCCTTTTTCTGGTCGCCTGACAACAGCAAGATCGCCTTTTACCGCTTCGACGAAAGCCTCGTAAAACAGTATACTTTGCCTTTCTACGGCAATCTTTATCCCCGGGAATATACTTATAAGTATCCCGTTCCGGGTGAAGAAAATTCCATTGTACAGATCATGGTCTATGACCTGAAGACCGGTAAAATCACCACAATGAATACAGGCACCAACACCGACCAGTACCTGCCGCGGATCAAATGGACCACCAATGCCGATGTGCTGGCCATTGAGCGCCTGAACCGGCTGCAGAACCACCTGCAGATCCTGCTGGCCGATGCATCTACGGGACAATCGCATGTTTTGTATGATGAAACGAACAAATATTACATCGACATTACCGACGACCTGACCTTCCTGCCCGGCGGAAAGCAATTCCTGATGACTTCCGAAAAAGACGGTTACAATGCCATCTATCTGTATGACATGGATGGAAAGCTGGTTCGTAAGCTCACCAACGGCGACTGGGATGTGATGCAGGTCTACGGTTACAATCCCAAACACAAAGAGGTGTTCTTTCAGGCAGCAAAAAACTCCCCGCTGGACCGGGATATCTATGCCGTTTCGCTGAAAGGCAAGCTTACCAAAATTTCCCAGGAAGACGGTACCAATTCGGCCTTGTTCAGCAAATCCTTTGATTATTACATCAATACTTACAGCAAAGCCAACATCCCCCCTTATATCACCGTGAACGACCGGAAGGGAAAAGTGATCCGGGTGCTGGAAAGCAACGAGGCTTTGGTGAAAAAGATGCAGGAATATGCGTTCAGTAAAGAAACCTTTTTCCATCTCGACTCGCCGGAATTTACGTTGCCGAACGGGAAACAGGTTGCCCTGAAAGCCTTTATGATCAAACCGCCCGATTTCAATCCCAATAAGAAGTATCCCGTCCTCATGTATGTTTACGGTGGCCCCGGTGTGCAGACGGTAAATGATTCCTGGGGATATTCTGATTATTTATGGTTTGAAATGCTGGCCGAAAAAGGGATCATCGTCATCTCGGTCGACAATCGGGGTACCGGCGCCCGCGGCGAGCTTTTCAAAAAAATGACCTATCTGCAACTGGGCCATTACGAAATTGCCGACCAGATGGAAGCTGCCAAACTGATCGGAAGACTGCCTTATGTTGACAGCACCCGCATCGGGATCTTCGGCTGGAGCTATGGCGGATTTATGGCTTCGCTGGCCATCACCAAAGGCGCCAAAATCTTCAGTACGGCGATTGCCGTGGCGCCCGTGACCAGCTGGCGTTACTATGATGATATCTATACGGAACGTTACATGCGCACCCCGAAAGAAAATCCCGAAGGCTACAAGGTGAATTCCCCGCTCAATTATGTGAAGAACATGAAAGGGGACGGGAACTTCCTGCTGATTTTCGGCAGCGCCGACGACAATGTACACCCGCAGAACTCCATGCAGTTCATCACCGATATGATCAAAGACAACAAGCAGTTCCATATGATGATCTATCCCAACAAGAATCACAGCATTTACGGAGGCAACACCCGGTATCATCTGTACACCCGGATGACCAACTTCCTGATGGATCAGTTAAAACCCTGAGTTAAACAAATATTTGCATGGTATGATTATAGTTTATAATTTTGCCGTCCGATAATCATTAGAGTTTTTTTATTAATTAACAAGAAAGTAGGTATTTTAAATGATTATTATTCCGGTAAAAGAAGGTGAAAACATTGACAGGGCCCTGAAACGTTTCAAACGTAAGTTTGAAAAAACCGGTGCCATGCGCGCACTGCGTGACGGTCAGCGTTATGTAAAACCTTCTGTAAAACGCAGGGAGCAGAAGCTCAAAGCGATTTACATCCAGAAGCTTCGCCAGGCAGAGCAGGGTTAAGCTTTTTTAAGGAAATTATCTTAAAAGAAACTTTGATTCGGGGATAAGATTTATTATCTTTGAGTCAAAGTTTCTTCTTTTATGATCACGGGCCAATTCATCCAGCATCTCCAGTATGAAAAGCGTTATTCGCCCCATACGGTAAAAGCCTACCAAAACGACCTGCGTTCTTTCCAACAGTATTTATCTGAGAATTTTGACATCACGGACCTCAAGGAAGTCCGCTCCGAAATGATCCGTTCCTGGATCGTAACGTTGATGGATGAAAAACTCACCCCCAAAAGCATCAACCGGAAAATCAGCACGCTGAAAGCATTTTATAAGTACCTGCTCCGCGAGAACCTGGTGACCAAAAATCCGGTCGAGAATATTCATACGTTGAAACAGGGGCAACATCTGCCCACATACGTAGAAAAAGAAAAGATCAACACCTGGCTGGATGACGAAACCAGGCCGGAGGAATTTTCTTATGTCCGCGATCGGCTGGTGATCCTTGTATTATATTCCACCGGTATCCGGTTAAGCGAATTGCTGGGATTGACCCACGCCTCGTTCAATTTTTCCGAGAACACCTTAAAAGTGAAAGGCAAACGAAATAAAGAACGGATCATTCCGTTTTCTATAGAGTTGAGAGCAGAAATTCTAAACTATCTTGAGTTGAAACAAAAGACCTTTTCCCATCCTGAGGAGGCTTTCATTGTTACCAACAAGGGAGCCGCCGCCTATCCCAAGTTTATTTACCGGCTGGTGAACCAGGCCCTGACAGGACTCAGCAGTTCGGTGAAAAGCCCCCATGTGCTGCGTCACACTTTTGCCACCCACATGCTCAACAACGGCGCCGGTCTGAACTCTATCAAGGAACTGCTGGGCCATGCCAGCCTGTCGGCCACGCAGATCTATACACACACGACCATAGAACAGTTAAAATCAATATATTCTCAAGCCCACCCCAGGGCTAAATAAAAAAGGAGGTAAGCTATGAATGTAAACATCAATTCGGTACATTTCAAAACCGACAGAAATCTGGACAATTTTATTGAAAGAAAGATTCAAAAACTTTCCGGCTTTCACGGAGGCGTGATGGGTTCGGAGGTTACCCTGAAACTGGATAATTCTGAAACCCGGGAAAATAAAGTGTCCGAGATCCGGTTATTATTAAAAGGAGAGGAGCTCTTTGCCAAGAAACAGAGCCGAACGTTTGAAGAGGCTGTGGATCTTGCGGTTGATGCGCTGAAAAAGCAGATTGAAAAGCACAAAGAAAAGTTTAATAAATAAATTTGAATTTTATGTGAATTTAGTTTGGTAAATCCAATTAAACGTTCTATTTTTGCAGACCTTTTTGAGAAGAGGTCTGCTTTTTTTTTAAAAAGTTCTGAAAGTACTGAAAATAGAGCATAGTTTGCCGGCTCAGGGTCAAAGATAAACTGCCAGCATAGCTCAGTTGGCCAGAGCAGCTGATTTGTAATCAGCCGGTCGGGGGTTCGAATCCCTCTGCTGGCTCAGTTCATTAACATGGTGAAAAAAATGGGGGGATACCGAAGCGGTCAAACGCGGCAGACTGTAAATCTGTTGGCTTAGCCTTCGGAGGTTCGAATCCTCCTCCCCCCACCAGAAGGTTTTGATACTATTAAAAGGTTAAGGACGAAAATTATATAAAATTCTTTTACTTAGCCTTTTAATTTTTGTCGTAACTTTACAAGCGGGAGTAGCTCATCTGGTAGAGCGACAGCCTTCCAAGCTGTAGGTGGCCGGTTCGAGCCCGGTTTCCCGCTCTGGTTCGCCGGGGTAGCTCAGGGGTAGAGCACTTCCTTGGTAAGGTAGGGGTCGCGAGTTCAATTCTCGCCCTCGGCTCTGAAGAAATGAGGTAAAAAAGAGAAACAAACATTAAATTTTAACATTTTTGCTATGGCTAAAGAAAAATTCGAACGTTCCAAACCGCACGTAAATATTGGGACTATTGGTCACGTTGACCATGGAAAAACCACCTTAACCGCTGCCATTACTTAAACTCTTCAAAGCAAAGGTTTGGCAGAGTTTAAGTCATTTGATTCAATTGACAACGCCCCCGAAGAAAAAGAACGGGGTATTACTATTAATACTGCTCACGTCGAGTATCAGACTGACAACCGTCACTATGCTCACGTGGACTGTCCCGGTCACGCTGACTATGTGAAGAACATGGTTACCGGTGCTGCCCAGATGGACGGTGCGATCCTGGTTGTTGCCGCAACCGACGGTCCCATGCCGCAGACCCGCGAGCACATCCTGCTGGCACGTCAGGTGGGTGTTCCCCGTATCGTTGTCTTCATGAACAAAGTAGACATGGTTGATGACGAAGAGCTGCTGGAACTGGTTGAAATGGAAATTCGTGATTTGTTGACTTTTTATCAGTTTGATGGTGATAACACTCCTGTTATTCAGGGTTCCGCTCTGGGTGCACTGAACGGAGAAGCCAAATGGGTTGAAAAAGTGATGGAACTGATGGCCGCTTGCGACGAATGGATTCCGTTGCCGGTTCGTGATGAACACAAACCTTTCCTGATGCGCGTTGAAGACGTATTCTCCATCACCGGCCGTGGTACCGTGGCTAGCGGAGGTATTGAAACCGGTATCATTCACACCGGCGATCCGGTTGAAATCATCGGTATGGGTGCTGAAAAAATGAAATCCGTTGTGACTGGAGTTGAAATGTTCCGTAAGATCCTCGACCAGGGCCAGGCTGGTGATAACGCCGGTTTGTTGCTTCGTGGTATTGACAAGGACGAAATTAAAAGGGGAATGGTTATTTCCGCTCCCGGTTCTGTGACTCCTCACCACCACTTCAAAGCTGAGGTCTATATCCTGAAAAAAGAAGAAGGTGGCCGTCACACGCCGTTCCACAACAAATATCGTCCCCAGTTCTATTTCAGAACTACTGACGTTACCGGTGAAATTGTGCTTCCCGAAGGTGTAGAAATGGTGATGCCTGGTGATAACCTCACCATCGAAGTACAACTGATCTCCGATATCGCTATGGACAAAGGGTTGCGTTTCGCTATCCGTGAAGGTGGCCGTACCGTAGGCGCTGGTCAGGTAACTGAAATCCTTGACTAATAACTTTTTCATCATAAACACGCTGTGAAGTGGTCCGGCAGGTTTTCTGCCGGACCATTCAGAGTGTTTAAAGGATACGGGTGTAGCTCAATTGGTAGAGTAGCGGTCTCCAAAACCGTTGGTTGTGGGTTCGATTCCTACCACCCGTGCAAAACAATCAATACAATGGCAAAATTTAGTATTGTTTCGTACCTCAAAGAGGTAAATAACGAATGGATGCATAAAGTATCCTGGCCAACTTGGAGTGAGCTGCAGAATAGTGCAATTGTGGTGTCCGTTGCTTCCCTTTTAATAGCCCTTACGGTTTATTTGATGGACGTCTCATGGTCAACGATTTTACAAAGGTTTTACGGCCTTTTCTAAAATCTTGTTTGTACTGTTCGATATTTAATATATAGTAACTTGTTATTAGACTAATCTGAACCAAACTGTGTAATGAGCGAAGAATCCGGTAAAAAGTGGTACGTCGTCAGGATTATCAGCGGTAAAGAAAAACGGGTGAAGGAATATCTGGAAAGTGAAATCAACCGCCTGAATCTTCAGGATTATATTTCACAAGTACTGATCCCCACCGAAAAAGTTTATCAGATCCGTAAGGGAAAAAAGATCAGCAAAGAGCGGAACTATTTTCCCGGATACATCCTTATTGAAGCTGAACTCTCAGGAGAGATTCCCCATATTATCAGGAATGTCCCCGATGTGCTGGGCTTTTTGGGTACCCGTGGAGAAGCCGACCCGCTTCGTCCGTCAGAAGTCAAACGAATCCTCGGAAAAGTGGACGAACTGGCGGAACAGAGCGAAGAGGTGAACATCCCCTTTATTGTCGGAGAAACCGTCACCGTTATCGACGGCCCGTTCAACAGTTTTAGCGGTGTGATTGAAGAGATCAACGAAGAGAAGAAAAAGCTGAAGGTCATGGTGAAGATCTTTGGTAGTAAAACACCCCTGGAACTGGGTTTTATGCAGGTTGAAAAGGAATAGCTGGTAGCAGAATTTTTAATTTTAAACATTGGGTTTAAAATGGCAAAAGAAATAAGTGGTTTAATTAAATTACAGATTAGGGGCGGCGCCGCAAACCCATCCCCTCCGGTAGGACCTGCTTTGGGTGCCAAAGGGGTGAACATCATGGAATTCTGTAAACAGTTTAATGCTCGTACCCAGGATCAGGCCGGTAAGGTCATTCCTGTGATCATTACAGTTTATAAGGATAAAAGCTTTGAGTTCATCCTCAAAACACCTCCGGTGGCAGTGCAGATTATGGAGATTGCAAAACTGAAAATAGGTTCTGCAGAATCCAACAGAGCGAAAGTGGGTAGTATCACCTGGGATCAGGTAAAAACAATTGCCGAATCCAAAATGGTCGATCTCAATGCTTTCACCCTGGAATCCGCCATGCGCATGGTCGCAGGAACCGCACGGAGTATGGGCGTAACCATAAAAGGGGCGTTCCCTAAAAATTAATGATCTGTTAACAGGAGGAGAATATGGCAAAATTGACAAAAAAACACAAAGAAGCTTTGTCCAAATTCGAAAAGAACAAACAGTACTCCTTAGCAGAAGCAGTTAAATTAGTGAAAGACATTACTTATACCAAATTTGACGCTTCAGTGGATATAAGTGTGCGTTTGGGCGTTGACCCGAGAAAAGCCAACCAGATGGTGCGTGGTTCTGTGACCTTGCCCCATGGTACTGGTAAGGATTTGCGGGTTCTCGTGCTGTGTACACCTGATAAGGAGGAAGAGGCCAAAGCTGCCGGTGCCGACTACGTCGGATTGGATGAATATATTCAGAAGATCAAAGACGGTTGGACCGATGTAGATGTCGTAATTACTATGCCCAGCGTAATGCCGAAGGTAGGTGCGTTGGGTAGGATTTTAGGTCCCCGCGGTTTGATGCCAAACCCGAAAACCGGGACTGTGACCATGGAAGTGGGACAGGCTGTAAGTGCCGCCAAAGCCGGTAAAATTGATTTTAAAGTAGATAAGTTTGGTATTATCCATAATTCAATCGGAAAAGTGAGTTTCGACGAGCAAAAACTGGTTGACAATATTGCGGAAACCATGCATGC
>JBJKPL010000308.1:0-4024 GCA_046706345.1 Candidatus Sulfidibacterium sp. | reverse complement strand
GTTCCGAACAGGGCATAGGCCAGACAGGTCTCCGGGCTGGCTATAAAACTGCAGGTTCCCAGGTTTCCGTCATTGCGTTTGGGGAAATTTCGGTTATAGGAGGTAACGATGGAATTTTTAAATCCAGGTTCAATGCCGTCTCGTTGCCATTGCCCGATACAGGGGCCGCAGGCGTTGGCAAGCACGGTTGCCCCGATGGCCTCCAGTTTGGCCAATTGACCGTCCCGTTCGATGGTGGCACACACCTGTTCAGATCCCGGGGTGAGCAGCAGAGGGATTTTCAGACGGACTCCTTTGGCCGTCAGTTCTCCGGCGGTGGCGGCTATCCGGCTCAAATCTTCATAGGAGGAGTTGGTGCAGGAACCCACCAGGGCGGATTCCATTTCCAGCGGCCAGTCGTTTGCAGTGGCCACTTCGGCCATTTTTGAAACCGGGGTACGCAAGTCAGGGGTAAACGGTCCGTTCAGGGCAGGCTCCAGTTCGTCCAGGTTGATCTCAATCACCTGATCAAAATATTTTTCAGGATCGGCATAAACTTCCTCATCGCCATTAAGATAAGAGGCAATTTTTTCTGCCAGTTCAGCCACATCGGCACGATCGGTCTGCCGCAGATATTCTGCCGCATTACCGTCAAATCCGAAGGTGGAAGTGGTGGCTCCGATCTCAGCGCCCATATTACAAATGGTAGCCCGGCCGGAAGCAGACAAAGCACGGGCGCCTTCGCCGAAGTATTCCACGATGGCGCCGGTTCCTCCTTTGACGGTCAGGATGTCGGCCACTTTCAGGATCACGTCCTTCGGTGCCAGCCAGCCACTGAGCTTTCCGGTCAGTTTTACGCCAATGAGTTTGGGAAATTTCAGTTCCCACGGCATATCGGCCATCACATCAACGGCGTCAGCACCGCCAACGCCGATGGCCACCATTCCCAGTCCCCCGGCATTGGGGGTATGCGAATCGGTACCAATCATCATACCGCCCGGAAACGCATAGTTTTCCAACACCACCTGGTGGATGATGCCGGCGCCGGGTTTCCAGAATCCGATTCCATTTTTATTTGAAACAGTCGACAAGAAATCATAGACTTCCTGGTTGGTAACATGGGCCTTTTCAAGGTCTTTCCCGGCACCGTCCTTGGCCTGGATCAGGTGATCGCAGTGCACGCTGGAAGGAACCGCGGTCTTTTTCTTGCCGGCCTGCATGAACTGCAGCAGCGCCATCTGTGCCGTAGCATCCTGCATGGCGACCCGGTCGGGACGGAAATCCACATACGAAACGCCACGGGTGTATTCCTGTGAGGGAATGCCTTCGTCAAGATGTGCATAAAGAATTTTTTCCGATAACGTTAAAGGCCGACCCAGCAATTTCTTGGCTGCATCTACCCGCTCGGGAAAACGGGAATAAACCTCTTTGACCATTTCAATATCAAATGCCATAATCTATATTATTTATAGTTTAGTTTGTGATTAATAATCAGTTGCTGTTTATTTCTATCAAACGGTTGCAAAGATAGCGATTTTAGACGAGGAAATAAAGTTAAAAACCCCGAAAAATCTCAAGAAAAGGAAAGAAAACGGGAGGTTAATCGATGAGTCCGCGGCCGGTTTTTTGGATGCGTCCGTCGGCCTTGAACTCGCTGATCAGTTTATCGAGAACGCCATTGATAAAGATCTTGCTTTTTGCCGTACTGAAATATTTGGCCAGTTCGATATATTCATTCATGGTCACCTTCACGGGAATGGTATTCATCTCGAGCAATTCCACGATGGCCATTTTGAGTAAGATCACATCAATAAGGGGGATGCGTTCGTAGTCCCAGTTCTTGGTTTTGCCTTCCACGATATTGGAATATTCCCCGTCGTTCAGGATCACCTTGCGAAATAGGGTGCGGGCAAAGTATTCATCATCGTTCACCTTTTGACCTGCCGTTTTATAGATATTGGGCAACAGGCTGTCGGTGGAGAATTTGCCATTCAGCGAATCTGCCCAGTTTACCAACAGGATCCCGGTGAGGTCATAGCCTTCGGCGTAATACATGTTTTTTTCATCGTAGTAGGAACGCAGCAGCTCAAAATCCAGCATCAGGCGGTCCACAACCTTGATAATGAATTTTTTATCTTCCTCGAATGAATCCTCGGGTTGGGAAAGGTATTTGGTGTAAAAATCGGCATTGCGAAGCAGGTGGTAAAACTTGAGAAACATTTCCTGTTCCTGCGACCAGTTGATTTTCAGTGCTTCCTCCTTTTTTAGAAAATCGCGATTTTCGCTCAACACGGCCAGAACACGGTTGTTGATGAATTTCATGTTCGGATTCAGGTCTTCCTCCGTAGGATAAAATTTGTTCTTGTTTTCCTCGATACGGATCAGCGTAAAACGCCTGACTTCCACCAAAAAAGAGAGCTGATAAACAAACAATTCATAAAGCTGATCGATGCTTTTAAGAAGTTGTCTTTCTCCTGCCGGCAGGTTTTCAAATCCGCCGGTATACCAACTGTAGAGGGCCTGAAGCGCTTTAATCCGGAGGTGCCTTCTGTATAACATGAATTGTCCAGTTTGAATGAACTGAGAATTTTGGCGGCAAATTTAGGAATATTTTCATTGGAAGATCCTGAATCCCCTGATTTTTGTCTTTGGGTTTTACTCCAACGTTTCCGATCGGGAATCCCGGATCCTGGTTTCCTGAAAGAGGCGTTTTCATCTTCAGTCAAAAATTTATTCACCCCAGGAGTCGGCAAATGCAGGGTAATTATGTACCTTTACTTCATATTTAAGGTCTTATGGAAGAATACAGAAATTTAGTGGAAAAAGCCTGGGAAGACCGTGAGCTTCTGGCAGATAAATCGGTGAAAGAGGCCATCGAAGAGGTGGTGGAACGGATGGACAAGGGCCTACTGCGCGTTGCCGAGCCTGCCGGAGACGGATGGAAAGTGAACGAATGGATCAAAAAAGCCGTGATCCTGTATTTTCCTCTGAGGAAAATGGAGACGACCGAAGTCGGCATTTTTGAATTTCATGATAAAATACCCTTGAAACACCAGTTTGCACAGCAGCAGGTGCGGGTTGTACCGCATGCCCTGGCGCGCTATGGCTCTTACCTGGCCCCTGGGGTGGTGCTGATGCCTTCGTATGTCAACATCGGCGCTTACGTCGACAGTGGCACCATGGTGGATACCTGGGCTACTGTGGGTTCCTGCGCACAAATCGGGAAAAGCGTTCACCTCAGTGGCGGCGTGGGGATCGGTGGTGTTCTGGAACCCGTGCAGGCAGCCCCGGTCATTATCGAAGACCATTGTTTTATCGGTTCCCGCTGCATCGTGGTGGAAGGCGTCAGGGTGGGGAAAGAAGCCGTCCTGGGCGCCAAAGAGGTGCTTACCAAAAGCACCAAGATCATTGATGTCAGCGGAAGCAGCCCGGTGGAGCACAAATCCTATGTCCCCCCCCGGTCCGTGGTCATTCCGGGAAGTTATACAAAGCATTTTCCTGCCGGAGACTTCCAGGTTCCCTGCGCTCTGATCATCGGAAAAAGAAAAGCCTCTACAAATCTGAAAACCTCGCTGAACGACGCGTTACGCGATTTTAATGTCGCCGTATAATTTTTTGGTGCTTCATCTTAAGCGGGATTTTTTATGGACAATCTAATTGAACAGGAAATTGAGCAGGCGCTCGCGTTTCTGAAAACGGGTAAGATTATCCTGTATCCGACAGACACGATCTGGGGCCTGGGCTGTGATGCAACTATTTACAAAGCCGTGAAGAGGATCAGCAAACTCAAACAGAGGGAAGATGAGAAAAACATGGTCCTGTTGCTGGATTCCCCCGGCAATCTGGAGCAATATGTGGAAAAGGTCCCTCCCATTGTTTTCGATCTGCTGGAGAATGCGGTTTCTCCGCTTACCATCATTTATTCAGGAGCCAGAGACATTCTGAAACACAACCGGAACGAGGATGGCAGCATTGCCGTCCGCATCGTAAAAGACGATTTTTGTATCGGGCTGATCCGCCGCCTGGGAAAGCCGCTGGTTTCAAC
>JBJKPL010000307.1:0-5035 GCA_046706345.1 Candidatus Sulfidibacterium sp. | reverse complement strand
ATGAGGACATCAACAAACTTTTCCGGCTGGAATACACCTTTTCCACCAAAGGAACCCGGAAAGAGTCCGGAACCGGGCTCGGATTGCTGCTTTGCAAAGATTTTGTGCACATGCACAGCGGCAGCATCCGGGTGAAAAGCAGTGTGGGCCAAGGGACCAGTTTCAGTATCTCGCTGCCCCAGCCCTGAACCGGCAGTTTCCCCCTTTCAGGAAAAATTATCGCCGGATGGTGAAAAAGCCTTTTTCCGTGCTTACTTTTGCACAAAATTTTCAGCCATGATAGAGATCGGGAAATACAACACGTTGAAGATCCTGAGGCAGACCGGGGTGGGTTTGTTTCTGGGGGATGATCAGGGAGAGGAAGTCTTGCTTCCCACCAAGTACAGCCCCGAGGAATTTACGGTTGATGATCCCCTTGAGGTTTTTGTTTACCGCGATCACGAAGAAAGGAAAATCGCCACTACCCTCACGCCCCGGATACAGCTTCATGAGTTTGCCCTGCTGAAAGCCAACGCCGTGGATTCCGTCGGCGCGTTCATGGACTGGGGATTGGAGAAAGACCTGCTGGTGCCTTTTAAGGAACAACGTCAGCGCATGGTGGCCGGGCGCTGGTATGTGGTGTTCATGGACCTGGATCCGGTCACCGACCGGCTCTTTGGTACCAACAAGATCGAAAAGAAACTGCAGAATGAGTTCCTGACGGTGAAAGAAAACGACGAAGTGGACCTGCTGGTCTACCACAAATCCGAATTGGGTTATTCGGTGATCATCAACCATGCGCACAAGGGCCTGGTTTTTGAAAACGAGATCTTCCGTCCCCTGAACATCGGCGACAGGCCCAAGGGATACATCAAAAAGATCCGGCCGGACCACAAAATAGATGTCTCCCTGCGCCCGCTGGGATTTGCCAACTACAATGATTCCAATGCCGATGCCATTTATCAGATGCTGATGGAAACCGACGGATTTGTGGCCTTTGGCGACAGCAGTTCGCCCGATGACATCCAGGCGCAATTCGGCATGAGCAAAAAGGAATTCAAAAAAGCCATCGGCAGTTTATACAAAAGTAAGAAGATCACCCTGGATCCCGACGGCATCCGTCGGGTCTGAGATTCGCATTCCTTCCCTTTGCCCCTTTCCGGCCCGGATATTTCCGATTTTTCGTCAGGTTGGCTTCCGTCAGGATCATTATGCCTCCATCGCTCGTCCAAATGAAAATTTATTTGGAAATTAGGCCGTTAAGCCCTATCTTTACTGTCAGGCAACCATAACCCAAAGCCATGATCCAATTTAAACTAGATCCCAAATCAGGCACTCCCTTTTACCGTCAGATCATGGATCAGATCCAGTTCGGGATCGCCAGCGGAAATCTGAAAGTGGGAGAACAGCTACCAACCGTCCGCAGCCTGGCCGTTGATCTGAAGGTCAGTCTGAATACCGTGGCCAAGGCTTACCAGGAACTGGAAACCCAGCACATCCTGGAGACCATGCAAGGTACGGGCACGTTTATCGGGAAATCCAGCAGCCGGATCTCGGAAAAGGAGCGAAACAGCAAACTGGCTGAGATCTGCAAGGAGTTTTCCACCATCGGTTTCAGTTACGGGTTTTCGCCCGGCGACCTCATTGAACAACTTCAAAAACAAAACCAAAATGAGCACAAGTAAAATCACCAAGGGTTTTTTCAACCCGGTTTCCATGACGCTTTTCATTGTCCTGCTGGCCCTTGCCATCGGGTTGCATTTACTGGGAAAATATGACGTCAACCTCCTTGTGGGGCTGATCATCATCGCCATGCTGATCACCAGTTCGATCCACATTGCCGACCAGTGGGAAAAGGCGGTGGTACTGCGGATGGGGAAATACAAGGGGCTGCGCGGTCCCGGTTTGTTTTTCATTATTCCCATCATCGAGACCGTCCATTCCTTCATAGATCAGCGGGTACGGGTGACGGATTTCAAGGCCGAGCAGACGCTGACCAAAGACACGGTTCCGGTGAATGTGGATGCCATCGTATACTGGACGGTATGGGATGTGGAAAAAGCGGCCCTGGAGGTCCAGGAATACCAGAAAGCCATTTATTATATTGCCCAGACGGGTTTGCGGGACATCATCGGGAAACACGAGCTGGCGGACCTGCTGCAGGAGCGCGACAAGATCGCCGAGGACCTGCAGAAAGTGCTGGATTTCAATACCAATCCCTGGGGCATCACCTGTCAGACCGTGGGTATCAAAGACATTGTCATTCCGCAGGCGCTGGCGGATGCCATGAGCAAACAGGCCCAGGCCCAGCGGGAGCGGCAGGCCCGGGTGATCCTGGGAACGGCGGAAACGGAAATTGCCGAGAAGTTCGCCAAGGCCAGCGAGGAATACATCAACAATCCGGTGGCGTTGCACCTGCGTGGCATGAACATGTTGTTTGAAGGGCTGAAGGAAAAAGGCTCCATGGTCATTGTTCCCAGCTCGGCACTGGATTCCATGAACCTCGGTGTCATCGGTGGGCTGACGGCCTTCGGCAACCTTGGGGAGGAAAAGAACAAACCGACGGGAACGAAAGAATAGCACATAAAAAAAGCCTTCCGCCAGGACGGAAGGCTTTGTCATGTTTCAATTTTAGGTTAATCCAGCTCCAGGGGCTGATCCAGGCCCAGATCCATTTCCAGACTCTTGTTATACATCGCCATCGCTTTCAGGCTCATCCCCATGCTGGAGAATCCGCCGTCGTGGTAGAGGTTCTGCATGGTGACCTTTCGTGTCAGGTCTGAGAACAAAGCCACACAATAATTGGCGCAATCTTCGGCGTCGGCATTGCCCAAAGGAGACATCCTTTCGGTAAAGTCGATCAGGCCGCTGATGCCTTTCACACCCGAACCGGCGGTGGTGATGGTCGGAGACTGGGAAATGGTGTTCACCCGCACATTGCGGTCACGGCCATAAATGTATCCAAAGCTGCGGGCAATGGATTCGAGCAGGGATTTGGCGTCGGCCATATCGTTATAACCGTAAAGTACGCGCTGGGCGGCGATATAGCTCAAAGCCACCACGGAACCCCATTCGTTGATGGCGTCCATTTTGTAAGCTACCTGCAGCATCTTATGGAAAGAAATAGCGCTTATATCCAGCGTCTTGGCCAGGTACTGATAGTTCAGATCACTGTAAACCCTTTTCTTTCTCACGTTCAGGGACATGCCGATGGAATGCAGCACGAAGTCGATCTTTCCACCGAGGACTTCCATGGATTTTTCAAAAACGTTCAGCAGATCATCCACATTGGTGGCGTCGGCGGGAATGATCTCCGCATGGCATTTTTCAGCCAGTTCATTCAGCTCTCCGAAACGCAGGGCCGTTTCCGTGTTACTCAGTGTGAAAGTGGCCCCTTCTGCATAAGCCATTTCCGCCACCTTCCATGCAATGGATTTGTGGTCCAGCGCACCAAAGATGATCCCTTTTTTACCTTTCAATAAATTGTAAGCCATTGGTATTTATTTAGAACAATTTTAAGTGGCAAATATAAAAGAAAATAAAAATACCTTACCTGTTAGATGTGAACAGGACTGAAAGTAATACGGAAAAAAGGCACCCGCAGCAGGGTAACTAGGGCTGCATCAGAGCCAAAGCAGCCTGACGGGCGGCCTCGGTAATTTTTTCATCGCTCAGCATTTTGGCGATCTCTTCCAGGCGGCCTGCCTCGTCCAGGGGCACAATCCGTGAAGTAGTAACTCCCTGTTTTTCTGCCTTGTAAACATTGAAATGAGCGTCGGCTTTGGCGGCAATCTGCGGTAAATGGGTGATGGCCATCACCTGGAGCTGTCCCGACATTTTTTTCAGGATCGTCCCCAGTTTGCCGGCAATTTCACCGGAAACACCCGAATCGATCTCATCGAAGATGATGGTGGGCAACACCTGCACCTGGTGGACGAGCGATTTCAGCGCCAGCATCAGACGTGATAATTCGCCGCCGGAGGCAGACCGTGAGATCTCCGACAACTGTCCGCCCTTGTTGGCATTGAAAAGGAAGATAATCTGATCGCGGCCCCAGGACGTAAACCGCTTCAGCGGCGTGATCTGCACTTTAAAAACGGCATCTTTCATGCCCAGTTGTTTCAGCAGGGCTTCGATTTCTTTTTCAAATCCTGCCGTCACTTTCTTACGCAGCCCACTCAGGGCGGAAGCTTTTTCCTCCAGTTCTGCCGTCAGTTTTGCCAGCCGTTTCTGTTCCTCTTCGATCTGGGCATCCAGCGACAGCAAGGAATCGATCTTTTGCTGAAAGTCATCCCGGATGGCGATCAGACCGGTGATACTGTCGGTATGGTGTTTCTGTTGGAGACGGTAGATCAGGTCCAGCCTGTCTTCCACCTGTTTCATTTCCTCCGGATCGAAATCGGCCAGATCGGAAAAGCGTTCGATATCGCCTGCCAGGTCGGACAGGTCGATGGCGGCCGAGCGCAGCCGCTCCACGAATTCGCGGATGCCTGTATGTACTTCTGCCAGCCGCGAGAAGGCCTCTTTCACCTGGTTCAGCTGGTCGAGTACCGAATGTTCGTCTTCTTTCAGCACACTGCGTGCCAGGGCCACGCTCAGGCCGATCTCTTCGGCATGGGAGAGCATGGCTGCGCGGGCTTCCAGTTCAGGAAGTTCCCCGGCATTCAGTCGGGCAGCCAGCAGTTCTTCGAGCTGAAACCTGAAATAATCTTCATCACGGCGGGCCTGCTGATTTTCCTCACGGAGCCGGGCCAGTTTTTTTTCCGATTCGGAATATTGTTCAAAAAGGCTTTGATACTCCTTCAGCAACACCGGTTCATTTACATAGCCATCCAGCACTTCACGCTGGAAATCGGCTTCGTTGAGCAGCAGGGTCTGGTGCTGGGAATGAATGTCCACCAGTTTTTCGCCGAGGTCTTTCAGAACATTCAGGTTCACCGGTGTATCATTCACAAAGGCACGGGATTTCCCGGAAGGGACGATCTCCCGGCGCAGGACGGTTTCGTTTTCAAAATCCAGGTCATTTTCCCTGAAAAAAGCTTCCAGGTCGAGGCCC
>JBJKPL010000306.1:0-23929 GCA_046706345.1 Candidatus Sulfidibacterium sp. | reverse complement strand
TTTTCCGGATTACAAAAGGGAGGATTTTCTGAAGATTCTGGGGCAATACGAAGGGGTGATCATCCGCAGTAAGATCAAGCTGGATGAAGAAATGTTGTCTGCAGCCACCCGGTTGAAATTTATCGGCAGGGTCGGTGCCGGGATGGAAAATATTGACGTGGCTTTCGCCGAAAGCCGGAACATTACCTGTTTGAATGCTCCTGAGGGAAACCGCGGCGCTGTCGGCGAGCAGGCGGTGGGGATGTTGCTGATGCTTTTCAATCATCTGCTCCGGGCCGATGCGGAAGTTCGCCGGGGCCTGTGGCGCCGCGAAGAAAACCGCGGCCTGGAGATCGAAGGAAAAACCATCGGCATCATTGGTTACGGAAATACCGGCGGTTCTTTTGCCCGCAAGCTGCAGGGCTTTCGCCCGACGGTGATCGCTTACGATAAATACAAAACCGGTTTCTCTGATGCCTATGCCAGGGAGGCCACCATGGAAGAACTCTTTGAGCAATGCGATGTGGTTAGTCTGCACCTGCCGCTGACGGAGGAAACCCGGTTTCTGGTCGATGATGACTTTATCCGGAAATTCAAAAAACCTTTTTTCCTGATCAATACTTCCCGGGGAAAAATCGTCCATACCGCCGATCTGGTGAAAAATCTGAAATCGGGAAAGGTGCTGGGCGCGTGCCTGGATGTGCTCGAATTCGAAGGTTTGTCGTTTGAAAATCTGGATCAGACCAGCCTTCCCCGTGCTTTTTCCGACCTTATCGGGATGGACCAGGTCGTGTTGTCACCGCATATCGCGGGATGGACGCATGAATCCAATCGAAAGCTTTCGGCTACCATCGTCAGGAAGGTAAAATCGTTGTACGGACTGGAATAAGATCTCCCGAAAGGGTAGAGTTACTAAATTCCCAACTGGTCTTTCAGTTGCTTGACACGGCTTTTGCTTACCATCACCCTGGTGTTGTCTTTCAGTATGATCAGGTAATTTTCCTTGCCGTATTTTTCCAGTTTTTCGATCTGCTGCACATTGATGATGGAAGAGCGGTGGACCCGAATGAAGTATTCTTCGGGGAGTCTTTTTTCGATACTTGCCATCGTTTCGTTTTTCAGGAACTTCCCTTTGGGAGAATGAATTTCAATGTAATCGTCCTGTGCTTCGATGTGCAAGATCTCCATCACGGGGATGACAGAAATATGCCTACGGTTTTTAACAAAAATACGATCGACGGTACCGCCTTCTTCACGGATCTTTTCCTTGAGATTTTCGATCTTTTCGAAGGACTCGGATTTGTTTTTCATCCTTTCCATCGCCTTGGCCAGGGCCTGATCAAAGCGTTCCTTCGAAAAAGGTTTCATCAGATAATCCACCGCATTGAACTCGAAAGCGCGGATGGCAAACTGGTCGTAAGCGGTGGTGAAAATGATCTCCGGCGGCTCATCGAGGAGTTCCAGCATTTCAAAACCCGTGAGTTTGGGCATCTGGATGTCAAGGAAGATCAGGTCGGGAAGGGATTCGGCAATGGCCTTGATCCCTTCAAAACCATTCTCGCATTCCCCCAACAGGTGGATGTTTTCGTGGGTTGACAAATAGGCTTTCAGCAGCTCCCGGGCGGGTTCTTCGTCTTCGATGATGAGGGCACGAATATCCGGTTTCATGGTTTAATTTTTTGGCAGTTTCAAGATGGCTTTAAAGATCATTTTCTCGGCTACGGTTTCCAGCAGGTCGTTACGGCCGTAAATCAGGAGTAAGCGTTTGCGGATGTTCTTCAGACCCACGCCTTCTCCCACCGGTTTTTTCGTATCCGGATCATAATCGTTTGTAATTTCTATTGCAATATAGTCATTTTCTTCCCTGCATCGAATGTCCACCTCGGTTTCTTCCGAACTTTTATATACCCCGTGTTTGATCGAATTTTCGATCAGCGGCTGCAGGATCATGTTGGGGATCCGGCTGTCGTAACACTTGTCGGGGACATCGAAAATAAATTTGAGCCGGTTGCCAAACCGGATCTTTTCAATCTCCAGATACCGCCTCAGGTTTTCGAACTCCTCCTTCAGGCTGGCCTGTTCGTTCTTGCTGTGACTCAATGAATAACGCAAAAAATCGGAAAGTTTGATGACCATATCCTGGGCCTTTTCAGGTTTTGTGATCGTCAATGAGCTGATGGAATTCAGGCTGTTGAAGAGAAAATGGGGGTTGATCTGCGATTTCAGTGCGTCCAGTTCGGCTTTGGTCACCAGTTTCTGAAGTTCGCTTTCCGTTTTCATTTTCTCCTGCAGGTCGTCGTAATACAGGATCAGGTAGTAAAACATCACGAAAAGCAGATAATAAAAAACCCCGGTAACGGATCGCCAGGCCAGGGAATGCTGCAAAAAGGTGATGTAATCTGTGTTGTTGGGGAACAGGTTGATGAGGATGAAATATCCGGCGCCAAGCCACAGCACGATGATCACCAGGGCCACCAGCAGATGGTTGAATATCACATCAATGATCGAAGGTTTCTCCTTCAGGTTAAACCGGATGACATACCAGAGACTGAAACCGATCACCATGAAAATGATGTTGAAAACCAGGGAGTCCCCGAGGCTGGTAAGGCTGTTGATCCCGTAAAATAGATTGATGATCAGGGTATGGAGCGCGATGATCGCGGCCCATACCATGATGTAGGTGGCAATATAACTTCTGTTTTGGGATAATGGATTTAGCATGACTTCAGTGAATCGGGTTTTTTAAGCCGGGATCAGATCCAGACGGTTTCGATGTGTCGCACCCTGTTTTCCAGATTGTACTGATCCACCATGCCGTCGATCAGGAACAGGTCAATGATCCAGCCGATGCCCAAAAGCTGGCCGGTGAGCAGATAGATCACCCCACTGGTGACTTTACCAAGATAGAAACGGTGAGCTGAAAAGAACCCAAAAAAGAACCATAATAAATACGCTACTGCTTTTGATTTCATAACGATGATTTTAAATTAAAAACTTTTGACTTCCACGCCACCCATGATGATCATTCCTTTGATGATCAACAATTTTTCGCCGGCATTGCTCAGGTTGGTTCTCCTTTTATCGGTAAACCCTCCAAAGATAGGAACCGCATCCGACTGGACTTTCCAGCCTTCGGGCACAATGAATTTGGTACCGCCGAACAAGGCAAAGACATCGATGACGGCGGTGTCGGATTCCATTTCCACATGGGTCAGGTCGAACTCGGAACCTCCGAAGATTGCGGTGATGTTCCCGCCCTTGAAATTGTTGGACTGAACGATTTTCACACTGCCGCCGAAAAGAGACAGATGGTCCAGATAACCGGAGACCTTCTCGTCACCTGGATTTTCGCCGGTATGTGCCCGTCGAAAGCTGTTGTGCTGGCGGGTGATTAACAGGTATCCGATCCCAATCAGGATCAGGGGCCAAAACACATCGCCCAACTGGACGTTTTGACCCAGCAGGGAAGGAAACCAGAACAAAATGCCCAAACCAATGAGCACATAAGCGGTGTTCTTGTTGGGGCGCGTAGCCAGGAAATACAGACCCAGATAGATCAGAAAGCTCTTCCAGTTGAAAATGTAGTAAGATAAGTTTATGTTGATAAAGTCAAAATTTCCCAGCATGATGATTGCTCCTGCCAATACCAGCAGGCCTCCGAAAACGAGTCTTCCGTTTGATGCGCGAGGATATTTTTTGTTGTCTTCCATGGTTGTGAATTTTATACTGCAAATATAGAATGTTGTTGACGGCAGGGAAAACAAAATTCGGTGAATGGGGGAAGCGGGTCGGTAAATGGAGAAATCTCTACTTTCGCCTCCGACACCCTGGATTTTTTTACGAATTTCATCGAAAATACAAAAAACTTCATGAAGAAATGATGTTTAGGCCTTATCTTTGGGGAACGAACCATCCAAATCCAGAACAATGAAAAAGCCGGGACTCATCGGCGGGGTTACCTGGACCTCGACCATTGACTATTATAGACTGATCAATCAACTGTCCAATAAGACATTGGGATTTCATCATACACTGGAAATCATGCTGTATTCCGTAAACTTCGAAGAAGTGTTGCAGATGATGACCGAGGGCCACTGGACGGCAATAGAAACTTTGTTTTCGCAAAGAGCGCTGGCGTTGAAGCGGGAGGGGGCGGATTTCTTTGCCATCTGCTCCAATACCCTGGCCAAGGTGGGAAATGCGGCATCGCTGGCCAGCGGTTTGCCCATCGTGGATATGGTCGACTCGGTGTCGGAAGCCATCGGAAACTACGGAATTGAAAAGGTAGCGCTGCTGGGAACCGACTTTGCCATGGCCGATCCTTACTACGGTGAAGCTTTGAAGGCCCATGGCATTGAGGCGGTTATTCCCGATCGGGATGAAAGGATAACCATCCACCGGATCATCATGCAGGAGCTGGCTTATGGCCAACTGGAAGCGGAAAGCCGGAAGACGGTGTTGAAGATCATGGAACGGATGCAGCAAGACCATCAGGTCGCTGGCGTGATCCTGGGTTGTACGGAACTTCCGATGCTCATAAAACAGGCCGACGCTGAAATTCCGGTATTTGATACCACTGCCATTCATGCTGCAGCGATCGTGAATTTTGCACTGGAATCCTGAAAATAAAAAGGGCGCCCTGAATTTCAGGGCGCCCTTTTTATTTGAAATTGTGGGGATTATTTGATTTCCCAGGTGTTTCCGCTGTTCAGCAGATCATCCACCGTTTTATAGGGCGAAACTTCTTTTTCATGTTCCACAGAGTTCCATACGGCATCTTCCAGCGTTTCGGAAGTAACCGAACGGATCACCCCCAAAGCAACCGGGAACTCCGGTGCTTTCATGCTGGCAAGCATCATATGGATTCCAGCATCTTCGGTGGCGGGATCATGAACCAGAATATCGTTCTCCGTAATTCCGTCTTCACCAAGCATTACGACTTTCAGCTGGGTCCCATCCAGGATCAGGCCTTTCTCCTTGTTTTTGCCAAAGAGCATGGGCTGGCCGGCTTCCAGGATCAGCTGGTTGTCGTATTTGGTTTCTTTTCCCGAAATCAGTTCATGTGCCTTGTTGTTGAAGATGACGCAGTTTTGCAGGATTTCCACGATGGAGGTTCCATGGTGCAACCCGGCTTCCAGGAAGATCTGCTGCATGAGTTTCATGTCGGTGTCGATGGCGCGGGCAAAGAATTTGCCGCCGGCACCGATCACCAGATTTCCGGCGTTGAAAGGCGTCTCAAAATTCCCTTGCGGGGAAGTCTTGGTTTTCTGACCTTTCGGGGTGGTAGGTGAATACTGCCCTTTGGTCAGGCCGTAGATCTGGTTGTTGAACATGAGATAGTTGATATCCGGGTTTCTTCGGGCGATGTGGATGAAGTGGTTCCCGCCGATGGCCATGGAGTCGCCATCGCCGCTGATCATCCAGACGCAAAGTTTGGGATTGGCGAGTTTGATGCCCATGGCCAGGGCAGCGGCACGTCCGTGGATGCCATGAATGCCGTAAGTATTCATATAATAAGGGAATCGTGAAGAACACCCGATACCGGAAACCACCACGAAATCTTCCTTTTTATAACCCAATTTTTCTCCTACCAAAGGGAAAACATTTTCCACTGATTTCAGGATGGCATGGTCACCGCAACCCGGGCACCATTTTACCATCTGGTCGCTCTCGAAATCAAGTTTGGTAAGTTCAATTTCCTGAAGTTCTATTTTTTGATCCATGATCTTATGCGTTTAATAGGGTGTCGAATTTCGTTTTTAATTCCGACACCATAAAAGGTAGCCCTTGTACCTTGTTATATTGTTCGTATTTGAAATCGGGATGGGTCATGCGCAGGTAATTGGCAAACTGACCCATGTTGATCTCACAGACAATGATCTTTTTGTATTTTGAAAATACTTCATCCACATTTTTAGGCAGTGGCATGATGTGTTTGAAGTGCGCCAGGCTGATGGATTTCCCTTGGGAGCGCAGTTCTTCTACGGCCGTAAGTAATACGCCGTGTGTACCACCCCAGCCGACAACCAGGACGTCCCCTTCGGGATCTCCCTCCACTTCCAGGTCGGGAATATAGTTGGCGACACGCATCACTTTTTCCTGGCGAAGGTCAGTCATGCGCTGATGGTTCACCGGATCGTGTGAAACGTTGCCGGTAATGTCTTCTTTCTCGAGGCCGCCCAGACGATGCCTTAATCCGGGGGTGCCGGCAATGGCCCAGGGACGGTTGAGTTTTTCGGGATCTCTTTTGTAAGGTTTGAAATCCCGATCATTGGCGTTGGCAATGGGCGGATAGATGTCCGGCAGGTCGGCGACTTTCGGAATTTTGAAAACTTCCGACCCGTTGCCGATGGAGCCGTCCGTCAGCAAAATTACCGGCGTCATGTGTTCCATGGCGAGTTTGGCTGCTTCGTAGGCGGAATAAAAAGCATCGGCAGCACTGGAGGCGGCGATCACGATCACCGGCGCTTCGCCGTTTCTGCCATACAATGCCTGCATCAGGTCAGACTGTTCCGATTTGGTGGGAAGTCCTGTGGACGGACCGCCACGCTGTACATCCACGATCACCATGGGCAACTCGGTCATCACGGCCAGACCGATGGCCTCGCTTTTCAGCGAAAGTCCCGGACCGGAGGTGGTGGTCACGGCCAACGCGCCGGCAAAGCTGCCACCGATGGTGGAAACGACGCCTGCAATCTCGTCTTCGGCCTGTTGCGTGATACAGGTAAACTGTTTGTGCTTGGAAAGCTCCTGCAAAATATCGGTGGCAGGCGTAATAGGATAAGATCCTAAATAAATAGGTCTTCCGGAACGTTCGGAAGCCGCGAGAAAACCCCAGGCGGTGGCCAGGTTTCCCGTGACATTACGGTAGCGTCCTTTTTCAAGGTTTGCCTTCTCGATACGGAAGGTATTGGTGAAAGCTTCCAGGGTCTCGGCATAGTTGTACCCGGCAGCCAGCACTTTCTTGTTTGCTTCGACAACGAGCGGGTTTTTTCTGAATTTACTTTCGAAATATCCGTAGGTCTTTGTGTAATCCCTGTTGAAAAGATAAAAGATCACCCCGAGAGCAAACATATTCTTGGATTTCAAGGCGGATTTGTTGTCCAGATCAAGATCTTTTACGGTCTCACGGGTCATTTCCGTCAACGGAGCTTTGATGACCTGATGATCAATCAACACGTCGTCTTCCAGCGGATTGGAAGTCCAGCCTGCCTTTTCGAGGTTCTTGTCGGTAAAGGAATCACTGTCCACAATGATGATGGCATCATCTTTAATCCATTTCAAATTGGCTTTCAAAGAAGCCGGGTTCATGGCGACCAGCACATCAGCCAGGTCGCCGGTAGTATGCACACTTTTGTGCCCGAAATGGATCTGAAAACCCGATACCCCCGAGATGGTGCCCTGAGGTGCCCGGATCTCGGACGGAAAATCAGGAAATGTAGCAAAATCGTTTCCTGCAAAGGCGGTCGAATCTGAGAAAAGACTTCCGGTCAACTGCATTCCATCCCCCGAATCACCAGCAAATCGAACAACAGCAGACTCCAGTTCAACCACTTTATCTTTTTTCGTTGTCATATAATTTTATTGTTAATAAAACACGGCAAAATTAAGGCAATTATTTTCCTATGCGCCAATCAACGCCTTTTTTTTTAAAACGATTGAAACAACATATTGAACATAATTACATATTTAAAAAAGACTATGTAACAGCCTGTTAAAATTAGTTTGTTAGCAAATCACAACCTGCTTTTGCTAATTAAAACGAGTCTAAATTTGTTACGGTCAGCAAATCGGCCGTTATTCAGACTGAGTAATAATTAACGGGATTCTGATTTTTTTCGGGGAATCTCTTATTGATTTAAAACATTCCTTATATATTTGTAACCATTGTAACTTAAAAAATTAACTGCTATGGCTTATAAAATTGAACCCGATCTGTGTACAGCATGCGGCGCTTGCCTTGATGAATGCGCTTATGATGCCATCTCCGACGAAGGCGACGTTTATGTGATCGATGCCGAAAAATGCACCGACGATGGCGCCTGTGTGGATGTATGCCCCACCGAAGCCATTGTTCCGGCTTAACGGCGGTGGCCTGAACAAATTGAAACCCGCACTGGCTGCGGGTTTTTTTATGTCGCTCATTTTTATAATTATTATAAATTATCGGGAAATCCCGATCCCTTTTGGCTTGAACAGACAATCCTCCTATATTTGCCGCGATTTTTAACTTAAAAAGAAAGAAGCCATGGCTTATAGAATTGATCCTGACGCTTGTACTGCTTGCGGAGCTTGCATGGACGAATGTCCTGTGGAAGCCATTTCTGAAGGAGATGTTTATGTAATTGATGCGGAAAAATGCACAGATGACGGGCTTTGCGCCGATGTTTGTCCGACCGAAGCAATCTCTCAGATTTAAAAGCGGCAACAAAAGTTTAAAATCCCGCCTGTTTTCAGGCGGGATTTTTTGTTGGGTCCCGTTTTTTTTGTATTTTAAATTAGCATTTCGGTAATTTTATAAATAAATCCCCTGTAAGGCTCCAGCGTAAGTACATTCATAGTATCTTTGCCGCGTTTTAGAAATTAAAAAAATTAATAGCTATGGCATACAAAATTGATCCCGACTTATGTACGGCATGTGGAACATGCATTGATGAATGTCCTGTAGAAGCTATTTCTGAAGGTGATGTTTATGTAATTGATCCGGATTTGTGTACAGACTGCGGCGCTTGTGCTGATGTTTGTCCTACAGAAGCCATACACCCGGAATAGGGAATCCCGGAGAAAGTTTATGGATCCCGCATGAATTCATGCGGGATTTTTTTGTACTTTCCCTCATCGGATGCATACCCGGTCCTGGTAAGTTTTTCGGTTACAATCATGCCGGCTTCCGGTTCTTTAAAATAATTCTAAATAACCTAAATAATTATTACTTTTGTGGTGTTTATAGCAAGAAAGCAGAATGGATAAATACAGTTTTTTGAATAGTACGGATCCTGCTGTTATTGAGGAGCTTTACCAAAGATTTAAAGAAGATCCTGAATCTGTAGAAAAAGGCTGGCGTCAGTTTTTCGAGGGGTACGAGTTTGCGCAGAAGGCCTATCCGGCCAAAAAATCCGAAAGCTGGGAAACCTCGGACGAATTCAAGGTGATCAACCTTTTGATGGATTACCGCCGTCGCGGTCATCTTTTCACCAAGACAAATCCTGTACGCAAACGGCGCGACTACCGCCCGACGCTGGACATCGAGAATTACGGGCTGGAGCCCGGCGATCTGGATCGTATTTTTTATGCCGGGAATGAGATCGGGATCGGCCCTGCCAAGCTTCGGGATATTGTCAGTTTCCTGGAGGAGACCTATTGCCGCTCGCTCGGTGTGGAGTATATGTTTATCCGGGATACGGAGATCGTTACCTGGCTGCGGAATTATTTTGAATCCACCCGCAACCGGCCCCATTATTCCGTCGAAGAGAAGAAGCTGATCCTGAAAAAACTGCGGAGGGCTGTTTTTCTGGAAAAATTCCTGCAAAAAAAATTCCCAGGACAAAAGCGATTTTCGCTGGAAGGGGCCGAGGCCCTGATCCCGGCACTGGATGCAGTCATGGAAAAGGGAACCGACCTGGGCATTGAAGAATTTGTCATCGGGATGGCCCACCGGGGCAGGTTGAACGTGTTGGCCAACATCCTGAGAAAGCCCTTCGAGGACATCTTCTCGGAATTTGAAGGGGTGGAGTTTGAAGACGAAACCTTGCTGGGGGACGTGAAATACCACCTCGGCTATACCATTCAACGTAAGACCAGCAAAGGCAAACCGGTGCATTTTACCTTGTCGCCCAACCCCTCTCATCTGGAAGCCGTTGATCCGGTAGTGGAAGGAATCACCCGGGCCAAAATCCGGGAATACAAAGACGGCGATGTGAACAAGATCGCGCCGATCCTCATCCACGGCGATTCATCCATGGCCGGTCAGGGCGTGGTCTATGAAGTCATTCAGATGTCTGCCTTAAAGGGATTCTCCAATGGCGGCACCATTCATCTGGTCATCAACAACCAGGTGGGATTTACCACCGATTATCTCGATGCGCGAAGCAGCACTTATTGTACAGACGTGGCCAAAACCATCCTTTCACCGGTTTTTCATGTCAACGGCGATGATGCCGAAGCGGTCGTCTTTACGGTGCAGCTTGCCATGGAATTCCGGAACCGCTTTCATAACGATGTCTTTATCGACATCCTCTGTTACCGGCGTTACGGCCATAATGAAGGCGACGAACCCCGGTTTACCCAGCCCATGCTTTATAAGGCCATCGAAAGGCATCCCGATGCCTATACCATTTATAAAAAAGAATTACTGGAAGAAGGGGTCATCACAACGGAAGAGTGTACCGGCGATGAGGACCACTTCAATAATAAGCTGGAAGAAAATTACGAGAAATCAAAAACCCATCAGAAAACCAATATCAACAGCTTCCTGAAAGACATATGGAAAGACATCCCGCGGGCTACGGACAAGGATTTTGTTTCTTCACCCGATACGGCCATCTCGAACGAGATGTTGCTGAAGATCACCGAAGGGGTCACTCATCTTCCGGAAGACAAGAATTTTTTCAGAAAAAGCATTCGCCTGCTGCAAAGCCGTAAAGACATGGTGCATAAAGACAAGATGCTGGACTGGGGTATGGCCGAAATGCTGGCTTACGGTAGCCTGGTGCTTGAAAAAACCCCGGTGCGTATCAGCGGGCAGGACGTGGAACGCGGTACCTTTTCGCACCGGCATGCCGTGCTGAGTATCGAAGATTCGAATGAAAAATATGTGCCGCTCAACCATCTGGACAAGGATCAGGCCCTGTTTGAGATCTATAACTCTTCGCTGTCTGAATACGGGGTTTTGGGTTTTGAATATGGTTATTCGCTGGCGGCCCCCAATTCCCTGGTGATCTGGGAGGCTCAGTTTGGCGATTTTGCCAATACCGCCCAGGTGATCTTTGACCAGTTCCTGAGCAGTGCAGAAGAAAAATGGAATACCATGGACGGCCTGGTTATCCTGCTGCCCCATGGGTATGAAGGCCAGGGTGCCGAGCACTCCAGTGCCCGCCTGGAACGTTTTCTGACGCTGGCGGCTGAAAACAACATGCAGATCGCCAATTGTTCCACTCCGGCCAATTTCTTTCACTTGCTCCGGCGACAAATGCGCCGTCCTTTCCGGAAACCGCTGGTGGTTTTCACCCCCAAGAGTTTGTTGCGTCACCCCAGGGCAGTGTCTCCCACCACGAGTTTTACCCAGGGCGGATTTAAAGAGGTGTTGGATGATGCCGATGCCCATCCGGATAAAATCACCCGGCTTGTGATGTGTTCAGGGAAAGTCTATTACGATTTGTTGGAAGAAAAGGAGAAGACCCATAACGAAACGGTGGCACTCATCAGGATCGAGCAATTGTATCCTTTTCCGGCTGCCGCACTGGACACGATCTTTAAAAAATACAAGAAGGTCAGTGAATATGTTTGGACGCAGGAAGAACCCGTCAATATGGGTGCCTGGCACTTCATCAAAAAAGAATTGGGCGCCGAGTATAAACTCAGACTGATCGCACGGCCCGCCAGTGGCAGTCCGGCTACAGGCTCTTCGAAATTCCATGCCATCAGTCAGAAAAAGATCGTAGATAAAGCTTTTTTGGAATGTGATTGCCCTTATCTGGAAAAGGATTGTGAAATGATATGCATCGGAAACCGGTGGCAGTCCTTCGAAAAAGAACTGCGTGATTTGCATGTGGATCATTTGGAAAGCTCTTTCCATTCCATGAAAAAACCCTTGAAATAATTAAAGCATTTTCATCATGATAGTTGAAGTTAAAGTTCCAAGCCCGGGAGAATCCATCAGCGAAGTACAGCTGGCCAACTGGCTGGTAGAAGACGGACAGCAGGTTGACAAGGATCAGGATATTGTTGAGATCGATTCCGACAAGGCGACGCTGAGCATTGTGGCCGAAGAAAGCGGGAAGATCCAGTTCAAAGCGGCCGAAGGCGATACGCTGGCGGTAGGTTCCGTGATTGCCACCATTGACACGGAAGCCAAAGGAAAGGCGGTTGAAAAGAGCCCTGCAGCCGAAGAAGTCCAGGAAAAGAAAACAGAAGAAAATCCGGAAACCACATTGAAGGAAAAAACCCCGACCACTCCGCCGAAAAAAGAAACGGTCCCTGCAAAGAAAGAAAGCGCTGCCGAAACCGAGCTCCACGTTTCTCCGCTGGCCCGGAAAATCATGCAACAGGAAGGGGTTTCCGATCAGGAACTGCTGGACTTTTTTAAGCATTACCGCTTTGGAAAAGAAGACGTACAATTTTTTATTGAAAACAAGGGTAAGGTTCCACAACCGGCTACTCCTTTGGTGACAAGCTGGCCCGGTGGAAGAGAAACCGAGCATGTGAAAATGAGCATGCTCCGGAAAAAACTGGCCCAGCGGCTGGTTTCCGTAAAAAACGAAACGGCCATGCTCACCACCTTTAACGAGGTGAATATGACGCCAATCATGGAGATACGGAAAAAATACAAAGAAGCTTTTCAAAAGAAACATGGTGTGGGATTGGGTTTTATGTCGTTTTTCACCAAGGCCGTCACCGAAGCACTCAAGCTGTTCCCACAGGTGAACTCTCAGATTTCCGGAGATGAATTCATTTCCTTTAAATATGTTGACGTCAGCATCGCGGTAAGCGCCCCGAAAGGATTGGTGGTGCCGGTGATCCGAAATGCCGAAATGATGAGCCTGGCCGAGATCGAGCTGACCATCAAAGAACTGGCTACCAAAGCCCGCGACAACAAGATCACCCTCGAAGATATGGAAGGCGGCACGTTTACCATTTCCAACGGAGGCGTTTTCGGCTCGATGATGTCCACGCCGATCATCAACCCGCCCCAAAGTGCCATCCTGGGTATGCACAACATTGTGGAGCGGCCCATTGCGGTGAACGGAAAAGTGGAGATCCACCCGATGATGTATGTTGCCTTGTCTTACGATCACCGGATCATCGACGGCCGTGAATCGGTCAGCTTTCTGGTGAAAGTCAAGGAAATGCTGGAAAATCCCGAAAGGATGCTGTTTGAAGCCAAGGATCCGGTTGAAACATTATTGGGCTTGTAAAATCTAAAGAGTCAACTTAAAGAGAAGCCCCGGCCATTGGCCGGGGCTTCTTTGCTTTTAGTCAAAAGCCTAATTCTTAAAAGCCGCCAAAATCGAAGTAACAAATTTGTTAAAGTCAAATTTCCCTTCGGAATTCAGGCCCATTCTCACGATAACCAGATCCTTGGACGGGATGATGAACACCCGTTGTCCATGGAATCCATCGCAATAATAGACGTCGGGGTAGCCCTTTATTTCATGGGTTCCTTTGTTGAGCCAGAATTGGGCGCCGTATTGATCATGAGATTTTCTGGCCGGTGTGGTAACGTATTTTACCCATCCTTTCGGAAGAATTTGTTTCCCTTGCCAGGTGCCGTTTTGCAAATAAAGAAGTCCGAATCTTGCCCAGTCACGCGGGGTGGCAAAGCAATAAGAAGATCCCACGAAGTTTCCGCTGGCATCGGTTTCCAGCACGGCGCTGCGCATGCCAATTTTGTTGAACAGCACTTTACGCGGGAAGTTCCAGTATTCCTGGTTGTTTCCGATGGTGCGACGGATGATCTCGGAGATCACATTGGTGTTCCCCGATGAGTAATACCACACGGAATCAGGGGGATAAACGGCCGGTTTTTGGATGACGTATTTTGCCATGTTGGCCCGGTGATAAAGCATCACGGTAACGTCCGAAATGTCGCCGTAATTTTCGTCCCATTGCAGGCCACTGCTCTGATGCAGCAGATCTTCCAGCCGGATATTTTTCCGGGCATCATTTGCCCATTCCTTGATGGGCGCCGGGGCATCCACATTCAGTTTCCCATCTTTAACCAAAATGCCAATGAGTGAACAGGTGATGCTTTTGGTCATGGACCAGCCCAGAATCCTTGTGTTTTTGTCGAATCCTTTGGCATATTTCTCCTTCATAAAAACGGTGTCGTAAGCAACAACCACGGCCCGCGTATTGCCCTGGTTAAAAGCCGAATCCATGGCGGCATTCAGTTTTTGCAGATCTAATCCGGCGGGGATGGTATCCCGCATCTTGTTGCCCATGGGCCAGTAAAGCGAATCCGGGTCCGTCGGCAGGACGGGTTCGGTCATTTTTTGTTGCATCACCGAATCGGGGTTGGCATCTGCCAGCAAGGTGCAGCCCAATCCGGGCCGGTAAACTGCAATTTGTTTGGCAAGCCCCAGAAAGGTACTGACCACTTCTTTTTTCTTTGGATAAATAACATTATGTGACAGGTTTACAGGGAAAAAACTCAAGTCGTGTTTCTCGATGTCTTGCTGGGTGCGATGGGTTAAAAAGGTCCAGGAAGCCAGGTCCTTGGCGGCGTATCCCGTGAAGATGGGTGCCCGGGCGATAAAGTAGTTGGCCCCGTATGCAATCCCGGCCAAAACGATCACCAGGAGGATGTATTTTACTTTTTTCATGGCAGGTTAAAAATGAAGCGTTTGTAAGTCAAATATATTAAAATATCCTTTTGGAAGGTGTCCGGGAGATCAGGGGATTTTATCGAAGGAATTGTACGATTAAACCACATTGAAAATGGAATTGAGCTACCTTTGCCTGAAATAATAAGGCAGGATCATGCAAAGGAAAGTAGATTTTTTGGTTATCGGCTCCGGGAGTGCCGGATTGATTTATGCGCTGAAAGTGGCCGAATTCGGCAAGGTGCTGATCCTGACAAAGTCTACGGTGGAAGATACGGCCACGGCCTATGCCCAGGGGGGTATTGCCGCCGTGATGTACTCGCCAGATAATTACGAGAAACACATTCAGGACACCCTGATGGCCGGCGGTGGGATCAACGACAAGGAAATTGTTCGGATCACCATCACGGAATCCACCGTCCGCATCAGGGAACTGATCGAGTGGGGCACGAATTTCGACAAGGATACTTCCGGGAAATATGAGCTGGCGCGGGAAGGAGGCCATTCCGAGTCGCGCATTCTGCATCATCAGGATAATACCGGTTATGAAATCCAACGGGCGCTTAGCGTCCGGGCCATGCGGCATCCCAATATTGAGATCCTTGAAAATTATTTTACCATCGACCTGATCACCCAGCACCATCTGAATGAAGAGGTGACGCGGCGCCGTCCGGACATCAAATGTTTCGGCGTTTATGCCCTCAATCAGGAAACTAACCAGGTGGAAACCATCCTGGCCAAAACGACCCTGATCGCCACCGGTGGCATGGGCAATATCTACCAAACCACGACCAATCCCCTGGTTTCTACCGGTGACGGTTTGGCCATGGCCTACCGAGCCAAAGCATTTCTTGAACATCTTGAGTTCGTTCAGTTTCATCCCACTTCGCTGTATAATCCGGGAGAAAAGCCTTCGTTTCTGATTACGGAAGCGCTGCGTGGTTCCGGTGCCATTCTGAAAACTCGCAGCGGCAAGGAGTTCATGGGAAAATACCATGAGCTGGGTTCCCTGGCGCCACGCGATATTGTGGCCCGTGCCATCGACAACGAGATGAAACTTTCGGGAGACGATTTTGTCTATCTGGACGCCCGAAGCATCAGTAAGAATGAGATCCTTTCGCATTTTCCGACGATCTACGCCAAATGCCTGAGCATCGGCCTCGATATCACCAAAGAGATGATCCCAGTGGTTCCGGCGGCACATTATGCCTGCGGGGGGATCAAAACCGACCGGGACGGTCGCACCTCGATCCTGAACCTTTATGCCGCCGGTGAGGTGGCCTGTACCGGGTTGCATGGAGCCAATCGACTGGCTTCGAATTCGTTGCTTGAATCGGCGGTGTTCTCCCATCGGGCAGCCTTGCATGCTACAGAACAGATGAAGACCATTGATTTCATGGATCGGGTGCCTGACTGGGATGCCGAAGGCAGGGTGCTGAATGAGGAAATGGTGCTGATCACCCAGTCCAAAAAGGAATTGCAGGCTATCATGAGCAATTATGTGGGTATCGTACGCTCGAACCTGCGTTTGCAGCGTGCCATGGACCGGTTGGAGATCCTTTACCGGGAAACGGAAGACCTGTATGAAAAATCCATTGTTTCCCGCGACATTTGCGAATTGCGCAACATGATCAACGTGGCTTACCTGGTCATCAAAATGGCGATGAACCGCAAGGAAAGCATCGGATTGCACTATTCCATCGATTATCAAAATAAATAGTTACTTATGGCATTGATTAAAGAAATAAAAGGAGTGAAACCCCGCTGGGGTGCCGATTGCTATATTGCCGAAAATGCGACGCTGATCGGTGATGTGGTGATGGGAAAAGGCTGCAGTGTTTGGTTCAATACGGTGCTTCGCGGCGACGTACATTATATCCGGATTGGTGATTTTGTCAACATCCAGGATGGAGCCATCGTGCACTGTACCTACCAGAAATCGCCGGTAAACATCGGCAACAATGTTTCCATCGGCCATGGCGCCATCATCCATGGATGTACCATTCATGACGACGTTCTGATCGGTATGGGAGCCATCGTGATGGATGATGCGGTGATCGAGCGCAATTCGGTGATCGCGGCCGGTGCTGTGGTGGCGAAGAATACGGTGGTGAAATCAGGCAGTGTGTATGCCGGCATTCCTGCCAAGAAGATCAAAGAAGTAGATCAGGAGATCCTGGAACGTGACATCCACCGTATCGCGGGGAATTACAAGTTCTATTCGGACTGGTACCGGGAATAAGCCCGGAACAAAATAAAAAAGCCGGGCCAAAAGGCCCGGCTTTTTGTCTTTCAGATCTTTTTATTTAAGACCTAATTTCTTTTTTACCAACGGCATCACATCATCTGCATTGTTGTAATACAGAACCGTTCCCTGAGAAACATCCAGGATATAGGTGTAGTGGTACTCTTTTCCTACCGCTTCGATCGCATCTTTTACTTTCTTAATGATGGGCTGGAAAAGTTCCTGTTGTTTGTTTTGGATTTCCTGATCGGCTGAAGCCTGGAAAGCCTGAATGCGTTGTTGCAGGTCGCTGATTTCTTTTTCTTTGGTTTGACGGATCAGGTCCGACATGGTTCCCACATTGTTCTGATAGGTCTGTACTTTGTTTTTGTATTCCTGACCCATAGATTGTAACTGACTTTGCATGCTTTGAGCAAACTTTTTCACCTGGGCCTGGGCAGAATCACTTTGTGGCATTTCACTCATGAGTTTATTTGAGTCGATATAGCCGATTTTAAGAGTTCCCTGGGCAAAGCCGACGCCCGAAAATAAAAGTGCTACTGCTAAAAGCAAAAATCCTTTTCTAACTGTTTTCATTTAAATTATTATTTATTAATAGATTATCCGAAATTCAAAGCACAAATGTAAAAAAATTTTTAGTTGCGAAATATCATAAAAAACCTTAAATGTATGACATTTCAGAAGGTTTTTTTCTTGATACAGGTTATTTTTCTTTTTTATAGAATTTTATCAGGTTTTATCAAGGAAAATGGTAATAAAAAGAGGACATTTGCTGCTATTTTCGTTGGGCTGGAGCAGCGGTTTGCATGACTTTTCCCACTTCATCCAGAACGGCGTCACTGAGGTCATATTTCGGATTTCCGTAGATCAGGGTGGGGCTGCTGGCTTTGTCGAAGACAAAATCGATGTTTTCCTGGGTGGCCACGGTTTGGATGGCATTATAGACTTTCTCCTGGATTGGGCCGATCAGTTGCTGGCGTTTTTTAAACAGTTCTCCGTCTGGGCCGAAATATTTCTTTTGCAAGGCGGTTACTTCCTGAGTAGCTTTTTCGATTTCTGCCTGGCGGCTTTTTCTGACATCGGCCGGGAGCAGAATCGATTCAGCCTGGAATTTCTGGATCATTTGTTGCACCAGATCATGTTTGTCTGAAATTTCTTTCTGCCATTTGGCCGATAGGTTGTTTAGCGTCTCCTGCGCATCATGATATTCGGGGATGTTGTTCAGGATGTATTGGCTGTCGATGAAGGCTTCCTTTTGGGCCACGGCACGGGAGGTCATCCCGGTGAGGGCCAGCAGAAGCAGGAGGGAAAGGAGTTTTCGGGGGTTTATCTTTTTCATGTCATGATATTTATCAATTGTTCCTGACAAGAGGATCACACAAAAATACGACAAGCAAGTCAGATTCAAAAATAAAAAAAGCCCTGCCGTACGATAACGGCAAGGCTCCTGATTTTATTCTGTTTTGTGTCGTTAATCCAGTGAATTGTTCATGGAGAAACTGAACTGGCTCTTGTTGGCCGAAGGCAATCCCGGGATCGGGTCAAACCCGTAACCCCAGTCGATTCCAAGCATGCCGAACATGGGCAGGTAGATCCGGGCGCCGATACCGGCGGCTCGCTTCACGTTGAAAGGATCGAAATTGGTAGTCCCCAACCAGTCGTTTCCGGCTTCAAAGAAGGCCTGCACATAAATCGTGGAGGTCGGCGCCAGGGAGACCGGATAACGCAGCTCCAGGGTATACCGGGCAAAGATGGTTCCTCCAATGTTTTGATTGCTGTAATACTGGGGGGTGATGGACTGATCGGAATATCCTCGCATGGCGATGATCTCGCGGCCGTCGTAATTGTAGTATCCGGATAATCCGCTACCTCCCAAATAAAAGCGTTCGAAAGGTGTGACGCCCAGATTGCTGTTGTAGGCCCCCAGGAATCCGAACCGGATCTCGGGATGCAGGATCAGCTTATTGACCAGGGGTAGGTACCAGTCGCCCTTGAATTTCCATTTGTAATATTCAATCCATTTGTACTTCTGTTCATCCGTCATATTCGCAAAGTCCTTGTTTTTGGAGAACATCGAATAGGGTGGTGTCAACGAAAGTGAGAAAGACAACTGTGACCCGTTTTGCGGGAAAATGGGCTGGTCAATGGAGTTACGTCCCAAAACAATGTTGTAAGCAATGTTATTGTAATGGCCGTTTCCGTTGCCGATGTTGAAGACGCTGGCATAATTTTTCAAATTATACAGCTGGACATTGACGGATTGTTCCAGGGTAAAGTAGTCATCAGGCCAGGAAAGCCGTTTTCCGAGACCGATAGAGAAACCATCGGTGGCGAAGCGGCTGGGAATGGTGGCATAGGTGGTGGGATCCACGGTGTTGGTGGCAAAAATGGAATGGAAATATGACACAGTCAGGGCATTGGGTTTTCTGCCGCCAAGCCAGGGTTCGGTAAAGGCGATGTTCCAGTTCATGTAACCGGCCCCATAGGTCTGGAAGTGCAGGGACAGCTTTTGCCCGTCGCCGGACGGAATCGGCCGCCAGGCGTCCCCATGGAAGAAGTTCCGCAGGGAAAAGTTGTTGAAGCTCAGGCCAATGGTGCCAATGATGCTGCCATAACCCCAGCCTCCCGAAAGCTCGATCTGGTCGGCAGAAGTTTCCTGGACTTTATAATTAATATCCACCGTTCCGTTTTCAGGATTCGGTTTGATATCCGGTTTGATGCTCTGGGCATCGAAATATTTCAGGTTGGCAAGCTCACGTACCGAACGGATGACCAGCTCGCGGTTGAACAGCTGCCCCGGTAATGTTCTGATCTCACGAATGGCCACATGGTCATTGGTTTTCGTATTCCCGGTGATGGTAACTTTATTGATCCTGGCCTGTTTGCCTTCATGGATCCGGATTTCCAGATCGATGGAGTCGTTACCGACATAGGTCTCTACCGGCGTTGCGTTAAAGAACAAATACCCGTTATTCATGTAAAGGCTGCTGACGTCGTACCCTTTTTCGTTATAGTCCAGGTTGGTTTCCAGCAGTTTTTTGTTATACACATCGCCGGGTTTGATCCCCAGGACTTCGCTCAGGAACTTGGACGGGTAAACGGTATTCCCCACCCAGGTAATTTTCCGATAGTAATATTTCGGACCTTCATAAACGTACAGGTTGATGCCCAGCCGGTTGTGAGCAGTCTTGAAAACCGAATCCCGCACTACCTGCGCGTCGCGGTAACCTTCCTTGTTATAACTGGTCACAATGCTGGCCAGGTCGTCGTTGAATTTCGACTCCACAAATTTGGAAGCCTTAAAGACCCGGGGGTTGTAGTTTTTCAGAAAATAATTCAGGATGTCGTCGCTGAGCTTGCGGAAGTGTAGCGTGAAAAGGTCACCCGTGGCATCCACCACCAGGGGGCCCAGGGGTTTGAGCGGCCTTAACCGTCCCATTTCTTTGGTGTTCTTCATGGCCTTCTTCACTCTCTCGGCTGAGAAAGCCTTGTTGCCGTATACGTGAATAAACGCAATCTTGACCCGTGTATTTTTCTTGATGTGGATGTTCAGGTTGACCAGGTGACTGTTGCCGGTTCGCGAGCCGGCTTTACTTTCGGTGATGTTCACCTCGGTGTTGAGAAAGCCTTTGCCCCGATAATAATCCTTAATGATGCGGGCTGTGCGTGTCAGCAGGTGGTTGGTCACCACATCACCCTTGGTTAGGTTGATCTTATCCTTGATTTCCGACTGTGCTGATTTTCGGATCCCTGAAAAGGAATAAGCGGCAAGCCGGGGTTTTTCATCCAGATAAATGTTCAGATAAATGGTATCGCTCACCACTTTGGTGGCGGAAATACGGATGTCGTCAAAAAGCCCTTGCTTCCACAATTTCCGGATAGCATCCGTCACTGCGTCACCTGGCACTTTGATGGATTGGCCCACTTCCAGGTCCGAAAGCATGATGACCACCGATTTGTCGATATAGCTGTTCCCCGAAACCGTAACTCCTCCCAGGATGAAAGTCTGAGGATTGGCATAATCCAGATTCAATGATTGTAATCTATTCGATGTCACCTGGGCTTTCACATGGGGAATTGCTAGGAGCGTACCAATAAAAAGTAAAAGCCAAAACCGGCTCTTTGTGCTAATCTTCATTCCGTTCTTCAAATTTTAATTGCTCACTTGTTAAACCAAATCTTCTTTCCCTGTTTTGGTATTCCAGGATGGCTTTGTAAAAATCATTTGCTGTAAAGGCAGGCCAGTATTTTTGGGAAAAGTACAACTCCGAATAAGCAATCTGCCAAAGTAGGAAGTTGCTGATGCGCTGCTCACCACTGGTTCGGATGATCAGTTCGGGTTCCGGCATGCTTGCGGTACTCAGATAACCTGAAAACAAGGTATCATTCAGGTTTTCCGATTGAATTTTCCCCTGTTTGTAGTCTTCACAGATCTTTTTCACTGCATGAACGATCTCCCAACGGCCGCTGTAACTAATGGCCAGGGTAAGGGTCATCTTGTCATTGTGGCTGGTTTGTTGGATGGTGCTCAGCAGTTTCTCGCGGTTTTTCTTCGGCAGGCTGTCGATGTCGCCGATGGCAAAAAGCCGTATGTTGTTGCTGTTCAGTGTCGGGATTTCTTTTTCGATGGTTTCCAAAAACAATTCCATCAGGGCGTCGACTTCTTCTTTGGGGCGGTTCCAGTTCTCGGTGGAGAAGGTATACAAAGTCAGATACTTGATACCGAGCTCGGCGGCGGCTTCCATGATCTTTCGAACGGCATCCACCCCCTTGTGATGTCCGAATACGCGGTCTTTCCCATGCTGATGGGCCCACCTTCCGTTTCCATCCATGACAATGGCCACGTGTTTCGGCAGTTTCTCCTTATTGATGCGATCCAGATACCCCATGCTGTTTACCACTTTAAATTTTTGCAACTCATACCGTGTGTCAAATCGATTTTGTATGTGATGCTGGCCACCGTAAAATTGTACCAGTCGTTATTGTTCAGATTGGTGGCATAGGAATAACTTACCTGATCCAAATTGTCGGTAAGTGTTTTCCGCATACCCCATTCCAGCGCCAGGCCAATTTTTTTGGTAAGGCTGTATTTCATTCCAAAACCAAAGATCAACGCCGGGCTGATCCCGCCAAAACTTTTGGTTGTCCCGATGGCATCCTGGTTGCCGACTCCTGTGCCGCTGTAATGAAACAGCGCGACTCCCCCCATAATATAGGGCGAGATCCGTGCGAAACTGCTTCCGGTTTCGTACTTCCAGAAGTTAAATTCACCGGTAAGTGCCAGCTCTTCGACATGGGTCGTAAAATGAACCTGCGTCATGCCGGTGTTGTCCTGTAAAGCCACCGTTCCTGAACCGGTAACCGTTCCAAACGAAGCGGAACCTTTCACCGTCCAGCGGTTGTCAATGTTATACCTTGCCAACAAACCAAAAGTCGCCTGCGGGTTTACAAAAGGCCTGGCCGGATTGACATCTCCATTGTAGTAGGCCAATCCGCCCATAATCCCGGCTTCCACAGATTGCTGGGCCCGTAATTCCAACGGAAAGGCCATCCATGCAAGCAAGATCACTGCAATGAAAAAATACGGCTTCCTGCAAACACCTTTCATAGACCTGCACTTGTCCCTGATTTTGAGCGGCAAATTTATCATTTTTTTAACAATTCTGACTTCTAATTTCGGATGTCTACCCCCCAGAACAGTTTCTCCCTGATGGTGGAAAAAAAGTTATGCCCCGGCATACGGACCAGATTAATTTTAAAATCACTTCTGCGAAGGATAATTTCTTCGGTTTTTTTAATGGTTGCCAGCCGCGAATCCATGGTCATCAAATAGGTATTTTCCCTTCCTTCGATCTTTAATTTGATGGTACTTTTGTCTGAGATAACGATGGGTCGGACCGTTAAATTGTGCGATGCAATGGGGGCAATGACAAAGTTTTCCGAACCCGGAGTAATGATGGGTCCGCCGACACTCAGCGAGTAAGCCGTGGAACCCGTGGGGGTCGAAATGATCAGCCCGTCACCCCAATACGTGTTCAAAAACAGATCGTCCACATACACGTGAACAGCCACCAGGGAAGTTTTGTTGTTCCGGTAAACGGTGGCGTCATTCAGGGCGAAATTCAAATCCCCGACCAGATGATCGGGTTTCTTCAGCTGCAGCAGCGCACGCTGGTCGAGGGTAAAATCTTTTTCGTAAAAGTGATGGATGGCTTGCCGCATTTCGAATTTTGAAATGGAGGACAAAAAGCCCAGCCGTCCCAGATTGATGCCCAGGATCGGCGCGTTGGAGTCGCGCACATAGGGCACGGCATCCAGCAGAGTCCCGTCGCCCCCGATGGAAAATAAAAAATCCAAACCCCTGATGTCTTCGCTGGTGTTGAAAACCTGCGGTTTGGAGGTGAATCCGATCTTCTTCTCAAGCTTTTCAAAGTAGGGCTGAAACACAAAAACCTCAGCCTTTCGATGATGCAACTCATCAAACAACTGTTTCAGGTAAGGGATGTGTGCTTCTTCAAGCTGCTTGCCAAAGACTACAATCTTCATGGAAAACGGGCATTGTTTGCAGGCAAATGTAGTTTAAAAAATCAATAATTTAGCAGCCTGGTTTGGGAATGACCCGATAATTTTAGGTCTTTTAAGTTTCGTTAACCCATATAAACAAATGGATTAGCTGATATGGAGTCAAGATGTTGAAAGACAATTATCCAGGTTTTTTTAACTTTTTTTTGCTTTTTGAAGAAAAATCTTTCCGTTTTTTATAAAAATTGACAATTTATGCGTTTTGAAAATCGCGGTTTCAGCACAAAAAAGTACGGGTTAAGGTTTTGATAAAAATGAATTTATGAAGAAAATCCTTTTGCTGATATTTATCTGCGTACTTGTAAAAATAATGCCTGCCCAACAGGTTGTTTTAAACGATACGGTGAAGCAGGCCTACGAGGATGTACTGGCACTGAAACTGCACAGTGCGCAGAAGATCCTGGCGGCGGAGAAGGAAAGGGTCCCCCAAAACGTGTATGTGGATTATCTTGAGAATTACAGTGATTTTATCCGTGTTTTTATCAGCGAGGATTTTAATTTCTTTCAAAAAGCGGATGATCGCTTCTCCGGCCGCTATCAGCGGATTGCAGATCTGCCGGAAAACAATCCTTACCGGGATCTT
>JBJKPL010000305.1:0-6115 GCA_046706345.1 Candidatus Sulfidibacterium sp. | reverse complement strand
CATCCAGTGAGGGCAGCACCACATCGGCGGTCAGCAATTCCTTTCTTACTTCGGGATCATAAAATAACGTGGCGTTGGTGAGCACGGCCACCGGGATGTCGGCCTTTTGGCTTTTGATAAACTGCAGGACATCGCCGATGCGACGGTTTAACGTCGGTTCTCCGGATCCGGAAAAAGTAATGTAATCCGGCCCCGGATTGTGGGTCAGATAATGGTCAATTTCCCGGGTTACGGCTTCATAGGCGACATATTCTTTCCTTTCCGGCGTCAGCTCTGTAGTGCGACCGCATTCACAATAAACACAATTCAGAGAACACACTTTGTGCGGAACCAGATCGACGCCCAAGGACATGCCCAAACGACGCGACGGCACAGGCCCGAAAAGATATTGATACATGGTTTGCTGTTTAGAAAATCGCCGGCATGTTTAAGATTGACTTTCTGCCTCGGGAACTTTCAACTCGAAAATGTTGCCTGCTTTGTCTTTGATGAAAAGCATATCGAGAGGCTCTCTTTTTAAGCGGATCACGGGATAACCGTAGGCTTTGGCCTTTTCGGCTACATGCTCCCGGTTGTTCACCTCCAGGCAGATGTGCTGGAATCCCAAAGGCTCCCCTTCGCCGGTTAAAAATAATTCCAGCACCAGGTCGGCATTGCGGACGGTAAACACTTTTCCTTCACTGTCTCGCTGGAAAACCTCCTTGGACATGACATTGGTGATCTCGTATTTTCGGTTGGGCCAGAATTTTAAGATGTTCGTGTAAAAATGGTCCACTTCCGATTCGGCAGAAATATTCAATCCTATGTGGTGTAATTTCATAATTCTGAATTGTTTTGGATAATTTGGGTAGCATTAATTTTGATTCTGCAAACATAATCATTAAACCCCAGATTTGCCGCCTTTTTTGAAGCCTTTTTTGGGTGCCGTCCCAATAAAATTGATTTTCTGTTGAAAAGGAGGCGATTCTTTTGAAAACGATTGCACTGCGTGTTTCGGTTTTTTCTGCGGAGCCCCTTTGCCATCAGTATGTTAAAATAATCAGGAAAAATTTTGCCGGATCAAAAAAAGTATATATTTGTCCCCGAAATGAAGCACGAAAACACATACCTCTTAATGAATACACAGCGACCTGTTGTGTGTGGCGTTGCTTTTGCTTTCGAATTAAGGTTTAGGCCCCCCTTCGGGGTTTAATTATTTCTGCGGGGTTCCGTGCCCTGCTTTTTTCAGGTAAATCTTATTAATTCACACAGTTTCTAATCTCTTAGAAATTTTTAGCTATGAAAGTAGTCATTACCGTGGCTGATCACAGCCACGAAAAGTATGCTGTTACAATTTGTAACATGATTGAGGAAGCCGCTCAGTTAAGGGGAACCGGGATCTCAAAACGTAAACCCGAATATATTCAGGCCAAAATCAACGAAGGCAAATCTGTGATCGCCCTCGACGGTGAGAAAGTCATCGGATTTTGCTACATCGAAAGCTGGGACAACGAAAAGTTCGTGGCGAATTCGGGATTGATCGTTCATCCCGACTATCGCCAGACCGGGCTGGCCAAGCAGATCAAAACCGCCATCTTCCAGCTTTCGCGGAAGAAGTTTCCCGATGCCAAGATCTTTGGGATCACCACCAGCCTGGCGGTGATGAAGATCAACTCGGAACTCGGGTACAAACCCGTGACTTTCTCCGAGCTGACCACCGACGAAAAATTCTGGAAAGGCTGTGAAAGCTGCACCAATTACGATATCCTGATGCGTACCGGCAGAAAAATGTGCCTCTGCACCGGCATGGTCTGTATTCCGCAAAACAACGACAAACCTGCCGAAAAACCCAAATCTTCCCAATCGTGGGAACAGTTCAAGAAATTCCTTTCCCAGCACAAAAAGGTGTTTCTCCCCATGGGAAATCTTTATCCTAGAATCAATAAAATTCTGAAAAAATGACGAAAGAAAGAGTATTACTGGCCTTCAGCGGCGGACTCGACACTTCCTATTGTGTCAAATATTTATTGCAGGAAAAAAACCTGGAAGTTTACACGGCCATCGTGAATACAGGCGGTTTTTCCCAAACCGAGATCGCTGAAATTGAAAAAAGAGCCCATGATCTCGGTTCGGTAAACCACCAAACCATTGAAGGAACCGAAGCTTTTTATCACCACATTGTCAAGTATCTGATTTTTGGAAATATTCTGAAAAACAACACCTATCCCTTGTCGGTCAGTGCGGAGCGGATCTATCAGGCCATAGCCCTGGCGGAATATGCCCAAAAAGTGGGGGCCAGGTACATTGCCCACGGCAGTACCGGCGCCGGTAACGACCAGATCCGTTTTGACCTGATCTTTAAGCTGACGGCGCCCGAACTGGAGATCCTGACTCCCGTTCGCGATCAGAAACTGTCGCGTCAGCAGGAAATCGATTATCTGGCTGCCGCCGGAATGAAGTTCGACTGGACCAAGGCCAAATATTCACTGAACAAAGGCCTCTGGGGCACCAGCATCGGCGGAGCCGAAACACTGAATTCTTACGATCCTCTGCCGGAAGCCGCTTATCCCAGCCAACTGGAGAAAACAGAGCCCCAGGTGATCACCATCGATTTTCAACAGGGGGAGATCTGTGGCCTGAACGGAAAGCCCTCCGATCCGGTGAAAGCCATACAGGAGATTGAAAACATTGCCGCCAAATATGCCGTCGGCCGCGACATGCATACCGGCGATACCATCATCGGTATCAAAGGCCGGATTGGTTTTGAAGCCGCTGCCGCAAGCATCATTATTAAGGCGCATCACACCCTCGAAAAACACACCCTGACCAAATGGCAGTTATACTGGAAAGAGCAGCTGGCCAACTGGTACGGGATGTTCATCCATGAAGCCCAGTATTTTGAGCCGGTGATGCGGAACATCGAAAACTTTTTACAGGATACGCAGGAAAAGGTCTCCGGCACGGTGAGCGTGGCGCTGCATCCTTATCGTTTCGAAGTGCAGGGAATTAAATCAAAACACGATTTGATGGCTTCCGGTTTCGGCGATTATGGCGAGATCAACAAAGCCTGGACGGGAGAAGACATCAAAGGGTTCACGAAAATCCTTTCCAACCCGATCAATATTTATCAAAGTGTAAACGGAAAATCATGATTAAAGCTGGAATTGTAGGCGGTACGGGCTTTGTGGCCGGAGAACTGATCCGGCTCCTGATCCATCATCCTGAGGTAAAGATCGAGTTTGTTTACAGCCATTCACAGGCCGGAAAGAAAGTGATGGACGTGCACCAGGATCTTTTTACCCATCCTGAGCTCTCGTTCACTAACCGGATCAGTTCAGGTGCGGATGTGGTTTTTCTGTGCCTGGGTCATGGGAACTCCAGAAAATTTCTCAGTGAAAATACATTTTCGGAAACCACCCGGATCATCGATCTCAGCAACGACTTTCGCCTGCAGGCAGATGCCGTTTTTGAAGGCAAAAATTTTGTTTACGGACTCACTGAAAAGAATCAGGGGCAGATCGAAAAGGCCGGATTTATTGCCAATCCGGGATGTTTTGCTACGGCCATCCAACTGGGTCTGTTGCCGCTGGCAGCGGAAAACCTGCTCCGGGACGAAGTGCACATCCACGGGATCACCGGCTCCACCGGCGCCGGAAATTCCCTGACGGAAACCTCGCATTTCAGTTGGAGGAACAACAATGTCTCGGTCTATAAACCCTTCACCCACCAGCATCTGGGCGAGATCGGCGAAACCCTGGCTTCCTTCGGACAGAAAACCGGGGCGCTGAATTTCATCCCCGTCAGGGGGAACTTTACCCGCGGCATCCTGGTGAGCCTCTATACCTCTTGTGATAAAACGGAGGATGATCTGGTTGCCCTGTATCAAAACTTTTACAAGAAAGCCGTTTTTACCAAAGTCAGCGACAAGCCCATTCATCTGAAGCAGGTGGTTAATACCAACTTTGCCCTGCTGCATGTTGAAAAACACGGTAACAAGGTGCTGGTCACGTCGGTCATCGACAATTTGCTGAAAGGGGCTGCCGGTCAGGCAGTTGAAAACATGAATCTGATGTTTGGCCTGGCGCAGGATGCCGGGCTGATTCTTAAACCTAATTATTTTTAAAATGAAAGTATCCGAAACAACAAAAATTGCCGTTATCGGAGCGGGAAACCTGGGGATGGCCATCATCAAAGGACTCTTGGCATCTTCTCTCAACGGAAGATTGCAGATCGTAGCAACCAAAAGAAAACTGCCGGATCCGCAGCCTGTTCAAAATGTTCAATTTACCACTGATAACATGACTGCTGTTCAAAATGCCGATGTGGTGATTGTGTGCGTTCAACCCGGACAACTTCCCAAAGTGGCAGGACAGATCAAAGCGGTGATCAAAAATCAGATCGTTATTTCCACCATCACGGGACTTACCCTGTCGGATCTGCATCATCATTTGGGTCAGGAAACCCGTATTGTCCGTGCCATGCCGAATACGGCCATTGCCGTCGGACAGTCCATGACCTGTCTGAGCTCCGAAAGCGACGCGGAAAGTGTGAAGACGGCGGAGGATATTTTCTCCACCCTTGGCAAAACCCTGGTCATCGATGATGATCTGATGCGTGCAGCCACCGTGCTGGGCGCCAGTGGGATTGCCTTCTGGTTGCGACTGATCCGGGCCACGACCCAGGGCGGCATCCAGATGGGTTTCGACGCAGAAGAAGCCAAGTTCATCGCCGTTCAGACCAGCTTGGGCGCCGCGAGCATCCTGGCGCAAAATGCCGAAGCCCATCCCGAGCGTGAAATTGACAAGGTCACCACGCCCATGGGATGCACCATCCGGGGACTCAACGAAATGGAGCACAAAGGCCTCAGCTCGGCGCTGATCCGCGGCTTGTCGGCTTCCTACGAGATGATCTCCAATATTAAGAAAAGTGTTGATTCATAGAAAAATATTAAATTGATGTCGTATTTATTTGATGTGTATCCGAGATTTGAAGTAACCCTGGAAAAGGCCAAAGGCGCTTATTTGTGGGATGAATTGGGAAATCGTTATCTCGATTTTTATGGAGGCCATGGCGTGATTTCCGTGGGACACGGACATCCTGATTATCTGGCCGGCCTGAAAAACCAGCTGGACCACATCGGGTTTTATTCCAACTCGGTGGGAATGCCCGTTCAGGAAGAGCTGGCAAAAAAACTGGTCACTTCCAGCGGCTATGACGATTATAAGTTGTTCCTGTGCAACTCCGGCGCCGAAGCCAACGAAAATGCCCTGAAACTAGCTTCCTTCCATACCGGGAAAAAGAAAGTCATTGCTTTTAAAGGGAGTTTTCATGGAAGAACCTCCGCAGCATTGAACGTGACCGACAATCCCAATCTGTCCTCTCCGCTGAATCATAAGAACTTCCCCGTGGTCTATCTCGATCTGAACAACGAAGACCAGCTTTTTGAAGCCGTGAGCCGCGGAAATATTGCAGCCGTGATCGTGGAAGGGATCCAGGGAGTTGGCGGTCTGGATGCCCCGTCTGAGTCTTACCTGCAATTGCTTTCACAGATTTGCAAGAAAAAAGGCATCGTGTTAATCCTGGATGAAGTACAGAGTGGTTTCGGCCGAACCGGCAAATTCTTTGCCCATCAGCATGCCGGCATTCAGCCGGACATCATCTCCATGGCCAAAGGCATGGGCAACGGCTTTCCCATAGGGGGGATCCTGATCAATCCCAACATCCAGGCCCGGGCCGGTATGCTCGGCACCACCTTCGGCGGGAATCATTTGGCTTGTTCCGCCAGCCTGGCGGTATTGGAGATCTTTGAAAAAGAAGGAGTCCTGGAGCATGTTAATGAGGTAAGTATCGCACTGCAGTCCCAATTAAAAGCCTTGCCCAGGGTGAAAAAACTCAAAGGAAAAGGCCTGATGCTAGGGGTGGAGTTTGACTTTCCCGTGAAAGAGATCCGGGCAAAACTGGTCTACGATCATCATATTTTTACCGGTTCTTCTTCCAACCCGAATCTGCTCCGTATCCTGCCGCCGCTGGTTATTGAAAAAGAACATGTGGATCTTTTTATCCATGCCATGAAGCAAGTTTTGTCCTGAAAAACAAACACATGAAAACCAAGCTGATGATCGTAAAAATCGGGGTA
>JBJKPL010000304.1:0-6573 GCA_046706345.1 Candidatus Sulfidibacterium sp. | reverse complement strand
AACGTAGTATTTGTCCAAAAGTCGAGAGCGGACGATGTAAAAGAAGTAAGACATAACCAAAGGTAACGAAAAGGCGGGTAATAAAAAAGCCACGATTGTTAAACCGCGGCCTGATGTGGGAACTACTGGATTCGAACCAGTGACCCTCTGCTTGTAAGGCAGATGCTCTGAACCAGCTGAGCTAAGCTCCCAATTCGCCTCCGAAAAGGAGTTTGCAAAAATACAACGATATTTTATTTATCCAACTAAAAAGTGATTCCGGGCAAAAAATAGTTTTTCACCTTTCTGAGTTCTTTTTTAACTTTGCATCAAGTTACTTTGGTTACATTGGAAAGAAGAATTTTTCGCCTTAGTGTTGCTTTCTCTTTTCTGCTGATCGTATTTTCCGCCTGTTCTGTAAAGAAATTCATCCCCAGGGATGATTATCTGGTGGGAAAGTACAGGCTACAGTTTGAGGGAAAAACCCCGGCTGCTCAAATGAATTTGGGTGATGTCAGGCGTTATATTCAACCCAAGCCCAACAAAAAGCTGCTGTTAACCCGGCTGAATTTATGGTTTTACTACAAAAAGCAACAACATCCTTCTAAATTCAATACCTTTCTGGCCCAGAAGCTGGGGCAGCCGCCGGTTTATTTTCGTACTGCTGATGCCGAAATGAGCCTGAACAACATCAAGCGGTATCTGGATGATATGGGGTATTTCGATGCTTCTGCCCGCTACAAGGTGATAAAAAAGAACAAGATAGCCTATGTGAGCTATTTCATTCAACCCCGCCGGCCGTATCGTTACGATACCATTTTTTATTCCTACGAAGATCCCGGCCTGGAGCGGTTTATCAAAGGAAAGAAGTCGCTGCGTCTGCTGCATAAAGGAGATGTTTTTAATGTCAATAATCTTGACGATCAGCGAAATGCGATTGCCGAGGCCCTCAGAAACAACGGATATTATTATTTCAACCGGAATTATGTCCAGTTTGTGGTGGATACCAACCATCAGCATCACGGCGTCTCGGTCAATGTGGTGTTGCGGGCGCGGAACCTTCCCGATCTGGACCATCCGGGAAAAACCATCAGTCAACCCCATGTGCGTTACATCGTGAAAAGCGTGCGGATCTTTCCCAATTTCCAGGGGGCCAATCCCACCACCTACGATACGGTAAATCACGTGATCCACTTTAAGGGCGACACCGGCCGCTACACTTATCAGGTAATCCTTACTCCGGCCCGCCGTTTTGCCCTGAATGCCTTTGACAATGCCATCAAGATCAAACCCAATCGATATTTCTCCGATCTGAGCGTCCAGAAGACCTATAACAACCTGTTTAACTACCGGGTGCTGCGCACGGTGAACATCGGTTTCGATACCACCGGAGCCGGACGGAACGACTCGCTGCACATCGGTTATCTCAATGCGCGGATCCTGATGCAGACCGGAAAGCTGAACACCCTGTCGCTGGAAACTGTCGGGACGAACTCCAGCGGTAATTTGGGCGTAACGGGTGCGGTTTCTTATTCGAACCGGAATATCTTCCATGGCGGAGAGGTCCTCAACCTGAGCGTGAACGGCGGGTTTGAAGCGGAAAAGCAGGTCCCGCTTGCGGGAAGTACCTCCGGGAATTTTGCCCTTTTCAATACCTTTGAAACCGGGATCAATGCCTCACTGTTTTTCCCCATGGCCTTGTTTCCATTCCATTCCATCCCGCTGACAGGCAACTCCCGTACCAGCATCGATCTGGGATATACCTATCAGCTACGACCCTATTATTCCCTGAAGATCACCAACACCGACCTGGGCTATTCCTGGGATCAGAATCAGAACATCAAGCACATCCTGACACCTGTCAACCTGAATTTTGTTAAGGTGAACCCTACGCCCGAATTTGACTCGATCCTGCAACAGGAGACCAACCTGTCGCTGAAAGAGCAGTATTCGAGCCACATGATCGTGGGATTGAAATACAGCTTTATCTACAACAACCAACAGCAAAATCAGGTGGGGAATTTCAATTATTTCCGGTTTGATTTTGAAAGTTCGGGAAACCTGCTGAATTTGTTCAATCATATCATTGGTTCGCGTCGGGATGCCAGCGGCTCTTACAATATCTTCGGTGTGAACTATTCGCAGTATGCCCGGATCAACGCCGATTACAGGCATTATTTCCAGTTCAATAAAAACGGCCAGGTATTTGTGTTGCGGGGGCTGGTAGGGCTTGCCATCCCTTATGGCAACTCCTCGGAAATCCCTTATGAAAAGGGCTTTTATGCCGGTGGTGCCAACGACATGCGAGGCTGGCATTTCAGAATGCTTGGCCCCGGTGGTTTCAGCGGCAGCGATCTCTATGAGCGCATCGGCGATATTCAGCTGGAAGCCAACGCGGAATACCGGTTCCCCATATACAGTTTTTTTAAGGGGGCCTTATTTCTGGATGCCGGGAACATATGGAATTACAATGCTTCGCCGGCTTATCCCAACGGACAGTTCCGGTGGAATACCTTTGCACGCCAGGTGGCTCTCGATGGCGGTTTCGGATTCCGCTTCGATTTCACTTATTTCATTTTTCGTTTCGATGTGGCTGCTCCATTCAGGGACCCTTCCTATGCGCCGGGACATCGCTGGCGTATCAGTCAGATGAGCTGGCATGATTTTGTGGGAAACTTCGGTATCGGATATCCATTCTAATTTTTTGCTATGAGCCAGTTGGATGAATTTCGTGCCCTCCGGGAAGAATTTGGCTTTGATCCTACGCAGGATCAGGTTACGGCCATGCAGCACCTGGCTGCTTTTGGCATCAGCGTGAAACCCAATCCCCTTTACCTGCTCATGGGTTATGCCGGGACCGGAAAAACCAGTCTGATCAGCGCTTTCACCAGTCGTTTGCGCAAGCGGTCCGTAAAATTCGTGCTGATGGCTCCTACCGGCCGTGCCGCCAAGGTGTTGTCCCAATATAGCGGATACCAGGCTTTTACCATTCACCGGCGCATTTATATGACGGCGATGACCGCCGATGGGAGACGCAAAATGACCCTGGCCCCGAACCGGATGGAGCACACCGTATTTATCGTGGATGAAGCCTCCATGATCAGTGATAACTCGCCGGAAACCGGCGGTTTCGAGAGTCAGGGTTTGCTGGATGATCTGATCAGTTTTGTGTTCTCCCGCCCGGGGAACAAGCTATTGTTTGTGGGAGATACAGCCCAGCTTCCGCCGGTGCATCTGAATATCAGCCCGGCGTTGGATGTGGACTATCTGAAATCGGCCTACAGCCTGACGGCTTATGCTTTTGAGATGAAAGATGTGATGCGTCAGGCACAGGATTCGGGCATTCTGCTTTCCGCTACCCGCTTGAGATATAAGATCGGAGCAGGAGCGGTTTCCTTTCCCTTTTTCGCCCGTCATGATTTTTTCTCGGACGTGGAGGTGGTGGAGGATTATTACCGCCTGGAAGAACTTTTCCAACAGGCGTTTTCAGGCTATCAACCTTCCGACAGTATTGTGGTGACCCGGTCCAACAAAAGCGCCAATCATTTTAACCGTCAGATCCGTAACAACATCCAGCAACGGGAAGCGGTGCTGGAAGCCGGAGACCGGATCATGATCGTAAAGAACAATTATTTCTGGCTGGACCCCAATTCCAAAGCCGGTTTTATCGCCAACGGCGATCTGGCAGAGGTGGTTCGCCTGACCGGCGAAGAAGCGCTCTACGGGTTTCATTTTGCGGATGCAGAGATCCGGCTGGTAGACTATCCGGAAGAAAAGGAAATGATGGTAAAATTGTTGCTCGATACGCTCGACGCCAATGCGCCCAGCCTGACCGAAGAAGACCAGCGAAATCTTTTCGATGAGGTGGAACGGGATTACCAGTCGATTCCCAATCGGAAAAAGCGACTGGCTGCCATGCAAAAGGATCCTTATTTTAATGCGCTTCAGATCAAATACGCTTATGCCATGACCTGTCACAAAACCCAGGGCGGCCAATGGGCCCATGTGTTTATCGATCAGGGATATGTTCAGGAGGAACTGCTGGATGTGGAATACTTGCGGTGGCTGTATACTGCTTTTACACGGGCCACGGAAAAAGTATACCTCCTGGGCTTTCAGGAAGTTTTTTTCGAATAGATTTTACTGAATGTTTTCCCGTATCCAGGGCATGAGTTTCCGGGCGGTCTTTTCCCCGTAACGGATGATCTCATCCATGTTGCTGAAATCGGCCCATGAAATGCCGTTCAGATTACATTGAATGACTTTATCGGCATTTTGTGTCTTGAGTTTTACCAGGTGATATTCCCGGATGGCTTCCGCACGCTGCATCATGTTGACCCCACTTTTGGGTTCTTCCGTCTGGCGGACCGGCTGGCTGACATCCACCCCGATGATCAGCTCGTCGCTTTTTTTACTGAAGTAATGGGTTGGAACCAGGTTGGAAACACCCCCATCCACCAGGAGGTAGTTTTCATACTTCACCGGCGGAAGATATCCCGGAATGGCCGAACTGGCGCGAACGGCAAACCGGAGGCTCCCCTGGCTCAGAAAAACCTCCTTCCCCGTCATGATGTCATTGGTAACGGCAGCGAATGGAACCTGCAGTTCCTCGATCTTCGCGTCGGGATAGTTGTTGTAGATCTGTTCCACCAGTTCCGTCTCGTAAATGCTGGGATGGGCCAGGGTTTTAAACAGAGAAAGACCCACCTTGATCCTTCCCATCACGTTCAGCGCCTTGCTTTTCCAGTCGTCGGCCCTTTTGTCCATGGCGGCAAAATCATCGAAGTTAAACTCCTTGAAAACGGGATGGTTCACAAAATTGTACGCTTCTTCCTCCACCTGATCGACGTTTTTATAGAGACAATAGGCTCCTCCCACCATGGCCCCCATGCTGCAACCGCAGAGTCGGCTGATGGGAATTTTTTCTTTCTCCAGGACACGTAAAAAGCCAATGTGTGCCAGTCCTCGGGCACCTCCTCCTCCTAATGCAAGTGCGATTTTCTTCATGATCTTTGTTGGGATTTCAAAAAGGTAAAAATACGACTTTCAGCGGACTTCATGACACGATGCGGCCGGTTGGAAGTTATTCTCATTCTCTCAACCGATAAACAGGGAAAAGTATCAGCAGCAGAGCCGTTACCAGGGCCAGCCCCGGACCGACACCCACAAAATGCACCGCCATTCCCAATATCGGGGCTACGATGGCGGCAAACAGCGACTGCGACTGGGATTGAACGGAGAGAACGGTGGCCATGGCGTCGTCATGCGAGAGTTCGGCCACGTAGGCGATACCGATGGGTTTCCGCAAATTTTCGATGATCAGGATCAAAACAAAGATCAGGACCGAAACCCAGAACAGCCGGGCATCATAAAAGAGCCCGCTGACAATTCCCCCGGCGAAACCGAGGATCAGCGTCAGGTTCATGGGGCGTGAATAATGCCGGAACAATTCCTTGAACCGCCCTGCGCGCCGGGAGGTAAACGCATTGAGAAGATAGATGAAGAAATAGATTACGCCAACAACCAGTGCCGTTTTTTGCCGGCTTTCCATCCCGGTAAAAAAAGGAATCGTCAGTGCCAGGCTCATCATGATGGGCTGTATATAAACCTTCACGGCACGGTAGTAGCCCGTATACAGCGAGAGACTGGTGAGAGACCTGAGAAACTCCGGGTCTTTTGAGCGCTGATAAAAAACCCGGAAAATATATTTTGACCGTTGCAAAAAAGTGGTCTGTGCAACGTGCCTGGTTACGCCATTTAGGAACTCCGGGTAGGTGCTGATCAGGATAAAATCCAGGATGTAAGGCACCACCGAGGCAGCAAAAATGATCCGGTAGCTTCCGAAATAAAATACCATCCCCGCCGCCATCAGCGATGACAGGGCAGAACCGGTTTGCGACCAGGAGCGGGTATGGCCGTAGTAATCCGTTTTCTGGTGGGTGCGCCCGCGCGACTTCAAATAATGGAAGATCATGGCTTTGTGAATGCCCGTGCGGAACGCGTCTGCTATGGCAAAAAAGATCATGGCCACGGCCATCAGCACAAAAGAGTCCGAAAAAAAGAAAATAAGAAACGAGATCATGTAAAGCAGGAACGAAGCCATCAAGGTCTTTTTGCGCCCCAGTACATCGGCAATCAGTCCGCTGGGGACTTCCAGCACGATGATGGTTACTTCCCGCAACGAATATAAAAAGCCGATCTTCAGATAATCAATGCCCTTTCCCAGAAAAAATAAGATCAAAAAGGATTCGTAAAACCGAAGATTTTTCAGAAAACCATACAGGCTGAACTTATAATATTGCCGGTTTTTTTCAATGGCTTCGCGCATAGGTTTGCCTTTTTTATGCGAAACGGAATGCCTTCCCGAAGGAAATTTTTCTGTTCTGATCTCATTTCCGGTCACCCTTCTTCCGGAGGAGGAAAACAGGCGAATTTAACGAATTAAAGTTCTCGGTCGGAATTGTTTTTTATTAACAAAAAAAGAATCGCCCAATCTCCTGAACCCACCGGCTGGCGGAAAATAAATCCGCTGCGGTTCTCTGTTTTTATCGTGTTGATTTATCGATTATTTCACGGGTTCCGACGGGTGAAATC